>JBOFDB010000237.1:0-1708 GCA_051646545.1 Sphingomonas sp. | reverse complement strand
GCTGAGCCACAACAGCGCAAAACAAAGCGCAAGGAAGACGAAGCGCGAGAGAGCGGGCAGGTTCATGCGCGAGGTTATTCCACGGCGGCGGCACGATTGTCGACGCGTAACATTGCCAAGGCCGCGATTGCCATGACGATCGCCGCGATCAGCATCGTCCAAATCGGCTGGCTGGGGAAAAAGGCGTGGATGACGCCCCCCATCACCGTTGCGACAACGAGTTGCGGCAGGACGATAAAGAAGTTGAATATGCCCATGTAAAGCCCCAGCTTTTCCGGTGGCAATACGCCTGCCAGAATGACATAGGGCATGGTCAGGATCGACGCCCAGGCAATGCCGATGCCGATCATCGGCACGATCAACATCTGCTGGTCGCGGATGAAGAGCAGCGAGGCATAGCTCGCCGCGCCGATCAACAGGCTGACCAAATGGGTCCGTGCCGGGCCGATGCGCGCGGACAGGCCGGGAAGGATGAAGGCGGCGAGCGTCGCCACCGCGCTATAGACCGCAAACAGCACGCCCACCCAATTTCCCGCCGCGTTATAGGCAGTCGACGTCGTGTTTGCCGAGCCAAACACATATTGGGCAACGACGGGGGTCATATAGACCCACATGGTGATCAGCGCCCCCCAGGTGAAAAACTGTGCGACCGCCAGCTTGCGCATGGTGGGGGGCATGGTGACGAGATCGCTCATGATATGGACGAGCAACCCCTGCGTCCGCCCCGCGAGCACCAATTGGCGGGCGATGAGCTGCGCCAGCCCGAACAAGGCGAGCAGCACCGCGACGAAATAGGCCTCCTTGGACAAGCCAGCCACCCAGGCCAGGCCCGCGCACGCGCCGCTGATCGCCAGCCACAGCCACCAGCGCTGTGGCGCCACGATCTTGGAACTGACGCCGGGGATATGATCGGGTTCGCCGCCGTCGGAAAAGCGCGCCAGTTCAGCGGGCGCATATTCGCGGGTCGTGAATACCGTCCACAACACCGCCAGCAGCAGCAGCGTGCCGCCCAGATAAAAGCCGTATCGCACCGTATCGGGCACCTGTCCGGCGGCCGCAACATTGCCAACGCCCAACCGTTCCAGCGCATAGGGCGCGAGCGACGCGACCACCGCGCCCGCCCCGATAAATCCGGTCTGGAACGCATAGCCCGCCGGACGCTGCGCCTTGCCCAGCATATCACCGACAAAGGCGCGGAACGGCTCCATCGACACGTTGAGCGAGGCATCGAGCAGCCACAAGGTCGCCGCCGCCGCCCAGATCGCCGGGGCGTTGGGCATGAAAAACAGGGCAAGCGTGCACAAGATGGCGCCGGCCAGGAAATAGGGTCGCCGCCGCCCCAGCGGCCCCCAGGTGCGATCGCTGTAATAGCCGATGATCGGCTGCACGATCAGCCCGGTGAGCGGCGCCGCCACCCACATCAGCCCAAGATTGTCGAGCGGCGTGCCCAGCGATTGAAAAATGCGGCTGGCATTGGCGTTTTGCAGCGCAAAGCCGATCTGGATGCCGAAGAAACCGAACGAGATATTCCAAAGCCCGGTCCAGGGCTGGCGCGGCCGTTGCTGCATTTGTTCCTTCCCGTTGATATCCGGGGGCCTGCGCCGCCCCTCTCGCGCGCGAGGGTGGCGGGGCTGCCGCCGCCGCGCAAGGGGCTATCGCGGTGGGATCAGGCCGGGACGGTCGAGCGGCGGACGATCAACCGCGCGGG
>JBOFDB010000430.1:0-8343 GCA_051646545.1 Sphingomonas sp. | reverse complement strand
GGATCGAACGCCCCGAGCAGCGCCACCGGGGCATTGACGTTGAGCGCGAGCACCTTGGCAAGCTGTTTCTGCTCGATCGCGGCAACCTGGCCCAGCGAGCCCAGGATCGCGGCATTGAGCACCAGAATGTCGAGCGCGTCCCAACGGCCGGCAATCGCATCCGCCAGCCGGGCGATGCTGTCACCCTCCACCAGATCGAGCGGCGCGATGGTCGCGGTGCCGCCGGCGGCGTGGACCGCTTCCTCGACTTCCTCCAGCCCGCCGGTCGTCCGCGCAGTGAGCACGACATGCGCGCCCTGGGCGCCGAGCGCTTTCGCCGTCGCCGCGCCGATGCCACGGCTGGCGCCCGTCACCAGCGCGAGCTGGCCCGTCAGTGGCTTATCCGTCATCAGGCAACGCGCTCCTCAAGCAGCGCGAACTGGTCGACCGGGGTCAGCTCATCCTGGTCGGTTAGCGTGGTGGGGTAATCGCCGGTGAAGCAGGCATCGCAATAGCCCGGCGCGCCATCGGCCCGACCCGCTTCGCCCAGCGCCTTGTACAGCCCGTCGATCGAAACGAACGCCAGGCTGTCGGCGTGGATGAAATCGGTCATGCCACCGACATCGAGCTTGGCAGCGAGCAGCTTGGCGCGCTCGGGCGTGTCGACGCCGTAGAAGCAGCTGTGCCGCGTCGGCGGGCTGGCGATGCGCATATGGATTTCGGCAGCACCTGCCTCGCGCATCATCTGCACGATCTTCAACGAGGTGGTGCCGCGCACGATCGAATCGTCGATTAGGATGATGCGCTTGCCCTCAATGAGCGCGCGGTTGGCATTGTGCTTGAGCTTGACGCCGAGATGTCGGATCTGGTCGCCCGGCTGGATGAAGGTGCGGCCGACATAATGCGAGCGGATGATGCCAAGCTCAAACGGGATGCCCGATTGCTGGGCATAGCCGATCGCGGCGGGCACACCCGAATCGGGCACCGGAATGACGAGATCGGCCTCAACCGGCGACTCGATCGCCAGCTGCGCGCCGATCGCTTTCCGAACCGAATAGACCGACTGCTCGTCAACGATCGAATCGGGCCGCGAAAAATACACCCACTCAAAAATGCATGGCCGCGGGCGGGCGGGCGCAAAGGGGTGGATCGAGCGGATGTCCGACCCCTGGGCAATGATCAGCTCGCCCGGCTCCACCGCCCGGACGAATGCCGCCCCCACCACGTCGAGCGCCACGGTTTCCGAGGCGAAGATCACCGTATCGTCCAACCGCCCCATCACCAGCGGGCGGATGCCGAGCGGATCGCGGCAGGCAATCATCCCCTCCGGCGTCATCACGATCAGCGAATAGGCGCCCTCCACTTGCTTGAGCGCATCGATGAACTTGTCGAGCAACGTCCGGTAATTGCTGGTCGCGACCAGGTGGATGATCGTCTCGGTATCGCTGGTCGACTGAAAGATCGACCCGCGCCGCACCAGCTCGCGCCGCAGCTTGGCGGCGTTGGAGATGTTGCCGTTATGCGCGATCGCAAAGCCGCCCGATTGCAGCTCGGCATAAAGCGGCTGGACGTTGCGCAGCGCGGTTTCGCCCGTGGTCGAATAGCGGACATGGCCGCAGGCAACCGTGCCGGGCAGCGCGCGGATGATCTCGTCGCGGTCGAAATTGCCGGCGACATGGCCCATGGCGCGGTGCGTGTGGAAATGCGCGCCATCGAAACTCGTGATGCCCGCCGCTTCCTGACCGCGATGCTGGAGCGCGTGGAGCCCCAGCGCCACCAAAGCCGCGGCGCCATCGGCCGCTGACACGCCGAAAATCCCGCACTCCTCGCGCAGCTTATCATCGTCAAAGGGGTGAGTCGTGCGCATCGCCAGCGGTCTCGATGGGGGAGTTGGCTGCCATATAGGGAGGCGATGCGAGTTTGTCGCGCATTTGTCACATCAATTTGTCGGGCGCGGATCGCGCCGCTTTCGCCAGCCGACCGCGCCCGGCGGGAAGGGGGGACGCACGCCCACCCGCGCCGCGACTGTTCCCGAATGGTCGCCCTGACCATGGCGCCGGCAATGGCGGCGGGGAGGGCGGCGGCGGAGGGCAGACGATCGCCATGCCCGGCCCCGGCGAAGCGGCACCCCGACCCGCCGCCGCCCGGCCCCAGCGCCCGAGTCGCCCCCGCCACCGGCCGCCCGAAGTTGACGAAGTTGACACTACGTCCCCCCTTGGTTGCCCTATTCCGGCGGGGGAACGAGCGCGGATGGTGGAAGAAGCGAGGCAGGGCGACCGCCATCGGGGGAGGATGACATGGGGCGGCGGGGTAGGACAGGGGCTCTCGGCATGGGGGCGACCTCAACAAATTTCGGCAGCACCTGGCCCTCCTCGGCCGACCCTCGTTTTGTGGCGCATTCACCGTAGTTCCTTGCAAGGTTACCGGACTGCACCTATGCTCGGTTCGGGGAAAGTGCTGTTGAAAACATAGCATGAGGAGAACGGGGATGGCGCTGCTAAAGTTGACTGCGGGCGCGATGTTTGTCGCAGGTTTGATTGCACCGGCCACGTCATATGCTCAAAATGCAGCAGGATTTGGGGGCACCTGGAAGCAAATTCATTCAAGTGCGGGGGACTGCTCGAATTGCTCGATCAAAATCGTAAGCAATGATGGGACGTTCCTGATAACGAGCAGCAATGGATGGGCCGCGACGGCGCTCGCGGACGCGCCAGACCATCTTAATGGAACGGGCAATTGGGATGGAACTGATCAACTTTCAGGGCCGTTCAAAATTGCCATAAAGAAAAATCAGGAAGAATTGATATTGCGGATAACATTCAACAGGTCTGGGGGAACCTTCGTCGCCCGTTTTTCACGTTAACAGATTATCATGAATAAACTGGGTGGTGCTTGACTGACATCGCCACCCAGCTTCGTCGAAAGCCGACGTCTGCGCTAAAGCCAAGTGTCTCTCTTTAACAGGCTTTCAATTGGCAAAAGGCGGTATTTGCCAACGTTTCCAATCGAAAATCATCGGTCAAGGCTTCTATTGCCAGGCGCAAACCTTTGCCACCGAATTCAACCAGCAGGCACCATTGCGCTTGAAATCTTCACCTAACAGCGCGTCCGCGTGAAAGGATTTTGGGTCGGCATTCCAGTTCAGGCTGACGAATGTATCCTCGACGTCGAGTTGTGCGAAGTAGCCCATCGCCCCCTTGCCGTCATAGTCACGTTGCGCAATTTGGAAGGAGCCTTTTCCCATGCCACTATTGAGCGTATCGAGGCGGGTATAGTAGCAGGGTCCGTCAATATAGGCCTTGTCGCGGACAACCAGCAGACAACGGGCGACTTTCGAAGGCTTGGGATCGGCACTTGCGGCAGCGCCGTCGGCGGGTGTCTGGAAGCGGCAGTTGAAGCCGTCAATATAGGTGCCTGGCGTACTTTGCGCCCTGGCGTCGTCAATCGAACAGCTGATTGCCGTCAGCGCCCGCTCCAGATGTCCCGACAGTTTTACGTCCCGCGCGCCGAGTGAATCAAGCGCGTCAAACAGCAGCTTGGCATCTTTGCCCTTGATCACGGCAGGATGGCCAGAGGTATAGGCAACCGTGCAACTTGTCGGTGATGAGTTGGGCTCCACGCTAATGCAGGACACTTTGGCGGCGCTGACCGTGTGGCGGCGCGGCCGCCCGGTTAAGGGAGCGCCGTTGAAATCCTGGGAAATGGCGATTTTTTCGCTCGCGGCGAGTACCGGGCTGTACTGGGCAACAAAATATCCCAGCGCCGCATTTGCTGATTTGATCTCGGCCTGATCGGTCGGCATCGCCTGGATGACCTGCGGCAATGCCAGGCTGATTGCCGACACGACCACCAAAACACTGTATAGTGGTGCTTTCACAACGCACTCTCCCCGACCTCAGTCCTGTTATATTTGGCGGCTCCGCTTGTGTCAAAACCGGGGGACGACGGCGCTTGCGGCGCCGGATAACGCTGCGGGTGGTGCGGGCGTTGGTGACATTAGGAATGCCCGGGTTGTCCGCTTGATCGTTGTCACCTTGATCAAGGCTGGGTGACCCGACTGATTGCTGGCGTGGCTCGCGGGGGACCGCGCGTCAACGCTTCCCCCCTCCCTTGCCGCCCCCCACGCCTGCGCGCTACATCCTCGGCCATGTCCTGCCGCGATAGCTCGCTCGTGCTCGATCCCGCTTATGATGCCGCCGGCCTCATCACGGCCGTGGTGACGGATCATGCGTCGGGCGAGGTTCTGATGGTGGCGCATATGAATGCGGACGCGCTCGCGGCGACGCGGGCGACGGGGGAGGCGACGTTCTGGTCGCGCAGTCGCGGGCGGCTGTGGAAGAAGGGCGAAACCTCCGGCAACGTCCTGCGCGTTGTCGAGCTGCGGATCGATTGCGATCAGGATGCCTTGTGGATCATCGCCGAGCCTGCCGGGCCTGCCTGCCACACCGGCGCGCGCAGCTGCTTTTTCCGGCGGATCGAGGGGGCAGGGGACGCGCTGGCGCCGGTGTCATGAGGGGCGGTCGCGTTACCGCGCTGGCCATGGCCGTGGCGATGCTCGCCGCCTGCCACAAGGGCGGCCAGGCGCCAGCGGCTCAGCCCTCCGCCACGCCCGACCTTGAAACCGCCGCGATTGCCGCCGGCGTGATCCCCGATCCCGCCAATAGCGACCTGACCGGGCTTTATGCGCGCGACACCGACCGGGTGTGCCTGGTGCCCGGCCAGCTCAATTTCCGCATCGGCGCCTATGTCGATTACGGACCGGCCCAGTCCTGCGCGGGCAGCGGATCGGCAACGCGATCGGGCGAGCTGCTGCATGTTCGCTTCGACGGCGCTGACGGGTGCGAATTCGATGCGCGCTATGAAGGCGATCGCATCGTGTTTCCCGCCGTGGTGCCAAGCGGATGCGCCAAATTATGTCACGGCCGCGCCTCCTTCGCCGCGCTCGACGTGGCGCTGCTCAGCAATTCCTTGTCGGAAGCGGCGGCGATGCGCGAGGGGAAGGGCAGGTTGCTGTGCGGGGGATAGGAAAGGGGGGGCTCACACAAAGCCACGAAGCCACGAAAAGAAAGAAAAGGAGCGGGGCCAGCGCGGGGCGGGGTCCTGGCGTGATGGCTTGGGGCTGATCTGGGGATTGATTCAAGCCGCTGCGCGGCAAGGTGATTTAAGCCGCTGCGCGGCAAGATGATTTAGGCCGCTGCGCGGCAGGGCCAATTGCTGGCGCCCTCCGCCCAAAAAACCTTCTTTGCGTCTTCGTGGCTTTGTGTGAGCAAATGCGGAAAGTCAGCCCCCCGCCCATCCGTTCCCGGGCCTACGCTCTTGACGTTCACGTAAACGTCAAATAGCATCCCGACATGGCCTCCATCGCTGCCTATGCGCCGATCGATCCGCATCCTGACCGGGATGAATATTCGATTTCGGATTTGTCGGCCGAATTCGGCGTTACCGCCCGCGCGCTGCGCTTTTATGAGGATGAAGGGCTGATCGCGCCGGAACGGCGGGGCACGGCGCGGATTTATACCCAGCGCGATCGCGCGCGGCTCGCCTGGATTTTGCGCGGCAAGCGCGTCGGCTTCAGCCTGGCGGAAATTCGCGAGATGATCGACCTTTATGACATTGGCGACGGCCGCCGCGCCCAGCGCGAAGTGACCATCGCCAAGTGCCGCGAGCGCGTTGCCCTGCTCGCCGCGCAGAAGAAAGATATTGACGCGGCGATCGAAGAATTGTCGCACTTCATCGCCATGCTGGAGCCCGTGCTCGAGCAGGACCGCCACAAGATTTGACGCTATAACCGCCGCGCCCCGCGGCCCGACAAGAGGATATCATGCCAAGCTATACCCCGCCCGTTCGCGACACCCGTTTCGTGCTGGAGCATGTCGTCGGCCTCGCCAACTATGCCAATCTGCCGGGGTTTGAAAATGCGACGCCCGATGTCGTCGACGCGGTGCTGGATGAAGGCGGCAAATTTGTCGCCGAGGTGCTGTTCCCGCTCAACCAGAGCGGCGACCAGCAAGGCTGCACGCGCCATGACGACGGATCGGTGACAACGCCCGAGGGCTTTAAGGAAGCCTATCGCCAGTTTGTTGATTCGGGCTGGTCGACGCTGAGCGCACCGGCGGAATTTGGCGGTCAGGCGATGCCGCACGCGGTGTCGACCGCGTTTGAGGAATATATGATCTCCGCCAACATGGCCTTCGCCATGTATCCCGGCCTTACCCATGGCGCGACGGCGGCGCTGCTGGTGAAGGGCAGCCCTGAGCAGCAGGCGATGTACGTCCCCAAGATGGTGTCGGGCGAATGGGGCGGCACCATGAACCTGACCGAGCCGCAATGCGGCACTGACCTTGGCCTCATCAAGACCAAGGCCGAGCCGCAGGCGGATGGCAGCTACGCCATCACCGGCACCAAGATCTTCATCTCGTCGGGCGAGCATGACCTGACGAGCAACATCATCCATCTGGTGCTCGCCAAGACGCCGGGCGCGCCCGATTCGACCAAGGGCATCTCGCTGTTCGTGGTGCCGAAGTTCCTGGTCAATGCGGATGGCTCGCTGGGCGCGCGCAACGCGGTGACGTGCGGCTCGATCGAGCACAAAATGGGCATTCACGGCAATTCGACCTGTGTGATGAATTATGACGGCGCCAAGGGCTGGCTGGTCGGCGAGGAGATGAAGGGCCTTGCTGCCATGTTCATTATGATGAACGCGGCCCGGCTCGGCGTCGGCCTGCAGGGGCTGGGCGTTGCCGAGACGGCATACCAGAACGCCGTGCAGTACGCGCATGATCGCCGCCAGGGCCGCGCGCTGACCGGCGCCAAGGAGCCGGGTGAGAAAGCCGATACGCTGTTCGTCCACCCCGATGTCCGCCGCATGCTGATGGACGCCAAGGCGCTGACCGAAGGGCTGCGCGCGCTGTGCCTGTGGGGGGCGCTGCAGGTCGATCTCGAGCACAAGGCGCCGACCGAGGAAGAGCGGACGCTGGCTGCCGATTTGATCGGGCTGCTCACCCCCGTCATCAAGGGCTACGGCACCGACAAGGGCTATGACATCGCGACCAACGCGCAGCAAGTCTATGGCGGCCATGGCTACATCGCCGAATGGGGGATGGAGCAATATGTCCGCGATGCGCGCATCGCGATGATCTATGAAGGCACCAATGGCGTGCAGGCGATGGACCTGGTTGGCCGCAAGCTCGCCCAGAATGGCGGCCGCGCGGTGCAGACCTTGTTCAAGATCGTCGGCGAGGAAGTCGCGGCAGCGAAGGGTGTCGAGAGCCTCGCCGATTTCGCTGGGCGGCTGGAGCGGGCGAACAACGACTTGCAGGCAGCGACGCTCTGGTTCGTCCAGAACGGCATCAAGAGCCCCGACAATCTCGGCGCGGGCGCGCACAGCTATATGCACCTGATGGGCATCGTCGCGGTTGGCCTGATGTGGCTGCGCATGGCGACGGCGGCGACGCGGTTGCTGGCGGACGGCGATGCGGCGCAGGATCGCGCTTTCCTGGAGGCCAAGCTGGTGACGGCGCGCTATTTCGCCGAGCGCATCCTGCCCGACACCGGCGCGCTGCGCCGCAAGATCGAAGGCGGCGCGGACGCGGTGATGGCGCTGGCGCCGGAGATGTTCGACCGGGCGGCGTGAGGGTATTCGTCACCCCCAAACAATCCTCTCCCGTTTACGGGAGAGGATAGCGCAGCTTGCCGACTTGTCGGCTAGCGGAGCTTGGTGAGGGTGTGCGTGACGGACAGCGTGGGATTTTAACCCCTCACCCAGCTCCGACTAAGCCTTTGCTGACGCAAAGACTAAGTCTGCGCAACCCTCTCCCCTGCAAGCAGGGGAGAGGGGTAGTTTGGATTTTACCGCCCGCTCGCATTCCCCAGGTCGCTTGCCAGGGGGCCGTCGGTGACGGGGGGCTCGGCGATGGGGCCGCTTGGGTCGGCGGCGGGGATGGTGGGCTGGAAGGTCTGCGCCTTCATGCATTGCGGCTTGGGAATGCCGACGAAGACGCGGCAATTCCACAACATCTTGTCAAAGTAATGGTCGTGATCGCGGAAATAGCTGAAAGCCATCGTCGCGATCTGGCCTGAAGCGAGCGGCAGGTGCCGGGGCGTGTCCGCCGCCTTGGTCCACGCCATGAATTTGCAATAGGACCGCTCGCCACAGCTATGCACCGCCAGCCGGGCGAGGTCGCCAGCGGGGATGGCGGGATCGATCGTCACCAGGAAGCTGTTGGCATCGCCCGCCACCGGCGGCGGCAGCTTGGCAATCGCCCCGTTGACCAGCGCCAGCCGCGCCTCGGGCGTGAGCAGGTCGCCTGCCAGCACCCCGGCGCGATGCGCGGGGGAATAGAGGGCTAGCGCGGCAATGGCCGG
>JBOFDB010000115.1:0-11438 GCA_051646545.1 Sphingomonas sp. | reverse complement strand
CGGGGTTAGTTAAGGGCAGGTAGCGCATTTCAGTCACTCCCCCCTCCCGCTTGCGGGAGGGGTCGGGGGTGGGTGCCCGGTGGCGCCGGGCGAAGTTTTTGGAGGAGAGCAACCGCCCACCCCCAGCCCCTCCCGCAAGCGGGAGGGGAGCAGCAATCAAAGCTTGCCGACAAACGCCTCGTAAGCGGCCTCATCCATCAACCCTTCAAGCTCGCTGACATCGCTCAGCGTCAGCTTGAAGAACCAGCCATCGCCTTCGGGATCTTCGTTGACCAGGCCCGGCTCGTCGCCCAGCCGGGCATTGCCCTCAATCACCGCGCCGGAGACGGGCGTGTAAACGTCGGACGCGGCCTTGACCGATTCGACCACCGCCGCCTCATCGCCCTTGGCGACTTGCTTGCCTTCCTCGGGCACCTCGACAAACACGATGTCGCCCAACTGGCCCTGCGCATAATCGGTGATGCCGACGGTGCCGATATCGCCATCGACGTCGATCCATTCATGGTCTTCGGTGTAATAACGGCTCATTTCTGTCCTCCCTCAACGGACATAGCGGTGTGGAACAAATGGCATGGCGGCCACGGTCGCGGCATGCGTCTTGCCGCGCTGCGCCAGCGTGACGCGCGTGCCGGGCGTGGCGAGCGCGGCAGGTACATAGGCCATCGCGATCGGCGCGCCGAGCGTGGGCGCGAAGCCGCCCGACGTGACGCGGCCAATGGGCTTGCCCGCGCCATCGACGACGTCAGCCCCTTCGCGCACCGGCTGGCGCCCTTCAACGAGCAGGCCGACGCGCTTCATCGCCGCGCCGTTCTCCCGCTCGGCAAGGATGCGCGCGGCACCGGGGAAGCCGCCCTCCTCGCGGCGCCGCTTCGACAAGGCAAAGCCCAGATCGGCGGCAATCGGCGTCGTTTCGGGATCAAGGTCATGCCCGTAAAGCGGCAACCCCGCCTCCAGCCGCAGCGAATCGCGCGCGCCAAGGCCAATCGGCTTCACCTCTGGCTCGCCGCACAGCAGGCAAGCGACCGCCTCCGCCGCCTCAGCGGGGATTGAGATTTCAAAGCCGTCCTCGCCGGTATAGCCCGACCGGCTGATCCACGCTTCCGCGCCCGCGAGCGAAAAGCGCCCGCCCATCATGAATTTGAGCGTGCTGAGCGGGTGGTCGCCCGACGCGTGCCGGCTGAGCACGTCGAACGCCGCCGGCCCCTGCAGCGCCAGCAAGGCATGGTCTTCCATATGATTGACGATGATTTCGTCGGGCAATTCAGTGCGCAGATGGGCAATATCATCCCATTTCACCGCGCCGTTGACGACCAGATAGAGGCCCTGCCCCCACCGGCTGATCATCAGATCGTCAAGGATGCCGCCGTCTTCATTGAGCAGCAGCGAATAGCGCATCCGCCCGACACCCAGCCCGACGACATCGGCGGGGACCAGCGCTTCCAGCGCCGCCTCGACCCCCTCGCCCGACAGATGCAGCTGACCCATATGGCTGACATCGAACAGCCCGGCATGGTCGCGCGTCCACAAATGCTCGGCCATGATGCCGTCATACTGGATCGGCATCCAATAGCCTGCAAACTCGACCATGCGCGCGCCCCGCGCACGGTGCCAGCCGTCAAGCGGCAAAGTGAGCGTTTCAATGTCGGGCAGGTCGGTTTCGTCGCTCATGCAGCAAGGCTCCGGCAGTCAGGGGATGGCAGCCGGACGCAACGAGTGGCCCCGTTACCCGACGCCCCCTCTGTCACGGAACCTGAGAGCTTTGACCAGACGGCATGGTCGCCGCCAGGCTTACCCCTTCGGTGGGCCGTCTCCCCACGGGATCGAGCCGCTTTCCAGAGTGCCGTTTGCAGCAGCGCGCGGTCCGCTGTGCCTGAGAGTTTCCGGGGCGGTTGCTCCTTCGGCGCCCCGGCATTGCAGCCAAGGTCTCTCCCGCGCGTGCTGATGGTGGTCGCCCGCCATCGGCACGCTCCTCCTGACGCGGCAGCGGAGGCGAGTCAATCGCCCCCGAAGACGGTAGCGACGATAATGGTGGATGACGCGCCGGTTAGCGTGTCGCGTTATATTTGAGCTGGTCGTCGGTCAGCTGGAAACCGACCAATGCCTCAAAGGTCGCGCGCTGCAGCGGCCCGCGGATTTCGGGGCGTGACAGCGGGTCGGTCGCGGCATCGTCTTCCCCGGCGCGGCGCTTGCGCAGCAACAGCCGCCGGACCGAATCGGGCAGCGTGGCCGCCGATTTATCGACCGTGGCGGTTGCCTTGGCGGTGGTATGCGCGCGCGCCTGGCCCGCATCGAAATGCACGACGGCCTGGCCGATCCGTTTCGACACAATCTGGGTGCCGCCCTGCATCATCACGACGAAATAGGGCAAGGTCACATCGCGCGCGGCGCCCGCATCGCTGCGGCGCGCGTCGATTTCAAAGCTGATGTCGGTCCGCACCTTTTCGCCGCCATCGTCGCAGGTCGAACGGACATTGGTCATGATTCCCGTAACATCCAGCGCGTCCTGCGTGTGGCTGGTCGCGGGGCTGAACAGGGTGATGTCCCCCGTCTGCACCGGAATCGCCACTGCCGGGCAGGGCGATCGCACCGCCGTGATGCCGCCATAAGTGATCTCGCCCTTTTTCACACAAGCGGTCAAAGCGAGCGCGGCAACCAGAATTACCGCCGAAAAGCTGACTTTCACGTGTCCCATCATCCCAATTGGCCGGCCAAAGGCGCCAACCCCGTTTCGCGACGCACCATAGGAAGCGCCTTTCACACGCGCAAGCAATCGCGTAGAGGCACATCCATCATGACTGACGCGACCAAGCCCGCCCTGGAACTCATCATCGCCGCGCCGCGCGGATTTTGCGCCGGTGTCGACCGCGCCATCCACATCGTCGAACTGGCGATCGAGAAATATGGCGCGCCCGTCTATGTCCGGCACGAAATCGTCCACAACAAGTTCGTCGTCGACACGCTGAAGGAAAAAGGCGCGATCTTCGTCGAAGAGCTCGAAGAAGTGCCCGATGGCGTGCCGGTGGTGTTTTCCGCGCATGGCGTGCCCAAGGCCGTGCCCGCTAAGGCGGATGAGCGCGGGCTGACCTATCTCGACGCCACCTGCCCGCTCGTCTCCAAAGTTCACCGCCAGGCAGAGCGTCTGGTTGAAGCGGGGCGGCATATCGTCTTTGTCGGCCATGCCGGCCACCCCGAAGTGATCGGCACTTTTGGCCAGGTGCCCCCGGGCGCGATGAGCCTGGTCGAGACGCTGGAAGAAGCCGAAGCATTCCAACCGGCCGATCCCGGCAATCTCGCCTTTCTGACGCAGACGACCTTGTCGGTCGATGACACTGCCGAGATCGTCAATGTGCTGATGCAGCGCTTCCCCAATATCAAGCCGCCCCGCGGGGAGGATATTTGCTACGCCACATCGAACCGCCAGGCAGCGGTGAAGGCCATCGCGCATGAATGCGACGCGATGCTGGTAATCGGCGCGGCCAATTCGTCCAACTCGGTGCGGCTGGTCGAGGTGGCCGAGCGCCAGGGCACGCGCGCCAGGCTGATCCCGCGTGCAGAGGAACTGGACTGGACGTGGCTGGAAGGCGTGAAGACGCTGGGCATCACCGCTGGCGCTTCGGCGCCCGAAGTGCTGGTGCGCGAATTGGTCAACAAGCTCGCCGAGCATTATGCGATCACCGAGCGCGAAGTCGAAACGACGCGCGAAGTGATGCAGTTCAAGCTGCCGCGCGGGCTGGAAGCCGCCGCTGCTGCTTGAGCATTCGGCGTTGAGGCCAAGCCCTGCAGCCGTTCGCCCTGAGCCTGTCGAAGGGCGGCCCTTCTTGGCGAGGAAGTGCAGGGCTTCGACAAGCTCAGCCCGACCGGGGATGGGGATGAATTTTACCGCGCGATATGGCCCATAGATGGCCGTTTACACCCAGGTTTCCGCCGAAGCGCTGGCCGATTTCCTGACGCGCTATGACGTTGGCGCGCTCGTCTCGGCCAAGGGCATTGCCGAGGGCGTGGAGAACAGCAACTATCTGGTCGACACAAGCGACGACCGCTTCATCCTGACGCTGTATGAAAAGCGCGTATCGGCGACAGACTTGCCCTTTTTCCTGGCGCTGCTCGATCACCTTGCCGCCAAGGGCCTGCCCGTGCCGCCCGCGATCAAGGACCGCACGGGCACCGAAATCCAGCAATTATGCGGGCGACCGGCCTGTCTGATCAAATTCCTGCCCGGCGTATCGGTGTCGCATCCCACCCCGGCGCAGGCCCGCGCGGCGGGCGGGGCGCTGGGAGCGCTGCACCTGGCGGCGGCCGATTTCGCGCCGACGCGCGCCAATTCAATGGGGGCGCCAAGTTGGCAGCCGCTGTTCGATAAATGCGGCGATGATCTCGATCGCATCGCGCCCGGCTTGCACGCGCGCAGCCGCCCCTTGCTGGCCGAAACGCTGGCGGCCTGGCCGACAGAGGCGGCGCTACCAATCGGCGCGATTCATGCCGATCTGTTCCCCGACAATGTGCTGATGCTGGGCGATCAGGTGACGGGGCTGATCGACTTCTATTTCGCCTGTACCGATTTTCGCGCTTATGATCTTGCCGTCATGCACAGCGCCTGGGCGTTTGATGCCAGCGGCGATCGCTTTGACCCGGCGGTTGGCGCGGCGCTGGTCGATGGCTATCGGTCGATGGTGACGATGACGGACGCCGAAGTCGCCGCCCTGCCCCTGCTCGCGCGCGGCGCGTGCTTGCGCTTTTTCCTCAGCCGCGCCTGGGATTGGCTCAACACCCCGGCCGATGCGCTGGTGACGCGGAAAGACCCGCTCGCCTATCTGCGCCGTTACCATCATTATGCCGCCAACACCGCGTTCGCATGACCGAGCTGCCGCTGGTTGAAATCGCCACCGATGGCGCGTGCAAGGGCAATCCCGGGCCGGGCGGCTGGGGCGTCGTGCTGCGCTTTGGCGCGACCGAGCGCGAGCTGTCCGGCGGCGAGCCTGCCACCACGAACAACCGCATGGAGTTGACCGCCGCGATTGAGGGGCTGCGCGCGCTGAAGCGGCCCTGCCGCGTCACCCTTTCCACCGACAGCCGTTACGTCATGGATGGCCTGACCAAATGGATCCATGGCTGGCAGCGCAACGGCTGGAAAACCGCCGACAAAAAGCCGGTGAAGAATGCCGATCTGTGGCAGGCGCTGGTTGAGGCGGCGCGGCCGCACCGCATCGAGTGGCAATGGGTCAAGGGCCATGCCGGCCACCCCGACAATGAACGCGCCGACAAACTGGCGAGCGATGCGGCAAAGGCGGTCGGTCAGGCGAGCAGCAACTAGTCGTCACCCCAGCGCAAGCTGGGGCCTGGTGCCGCAAGCGACCCCAGCTTTCGCTGGGGTGACAGATCAAGCTAAAAACCGCCCCGGGTGATAGGGCGCCGCATCAATCCCTACCGCAATCGGCGCGGGCGCTTCCCCGGTCATCAGCGCTGCACACAAAGCCGCCGCTGCGGGCGCCGTCTGAATGCCATAGCCGCCTTGCCCTGCGCACCAGAAAAAGCCTGGCGCCGCCGGATCGAAGCCGTAAACCGGCAATCGATCGGGCGCAAAGCTGCGCAGCCCCGCCCATTTGCGCTCGACCGCGACGACCCGCCAGTCGGTCACCGTTTCAAACCGGTCGATTGCCATCGCAACGTCGATCTCCTCAGGCGCGGCGTCGCCGGGCTCGACCGGGGTTTCGTCATGCGGGCACAGCCAGAGGCGGTTGGGGCCTTCGGGCCGGAAATAATAGGTGCCGGCAATGTCCATGGTCAGCGGCAGCGTATCGGGCACGTCGTCGCCATCGACGCGGACCTGCGCAATGGTGCGGCGCTTGGGCGTGATGCCGATGGGCCGGGCGCCCGCCATCGCCGCGATGTGATCGGCCCAGGCACCGGCGGCATTCACGATCACATCCGCTGTGATCGACCATTGCCCCGCCGTCAGCCGCCAGCCACTGCCCGCCCGCTCGATCCGGTCAAGCCGCCGATCGGTGACGAGCGTGCCGCCCGCCCGCTTGAACTGCCCCAGCACCGCGCCATGCAGCCCGCCAACATCGATGTCGGCGCCCAGTTTCTCGAGCACGCCCGCGACCAGCACCGGCGTCGCGCGCGGCACCCAGCGGCGAATGCCGTCATGGTCCAACCGTTCAAGATCGACGCCGATTGCCCGGTAATTCGCCTCGAACGTGTCGAGCAGGTCAATCGTGCCGGCCTCCGCGACTTCGAGCGAATGGCGCGGTTTCAGAAACCCGCCCTCCTCCAATGCGGCGTGCGAGGCGCGTGTCAATGGCTGGACGAGCGGTCCGCCCAGCGTCTCATGCCAGAACGCCGCTGATCGGCCGGTAGAGTGATAGCCGGGGATTGTTTCCGCCTCGATCAGCACGACCCGCGCCTTGGGCGACAGCGCCGCCGCCAGGCTGGCCCCGGCAATCCCCGCGCCGATAATCGCAATGTCGAACCGGTCGCTCATGCCCCGGCCTTGGCGCGCGATGACAGGAAAATATCGATCTCCCCAATGGCGCGATTGCGGACGATATCCGCCTCGCGCAAGATTTCATGCGCCGATTCCTTGCCAAAGCGCACCACGCGCACATCAGGCAGCCTGGCCGCGACCGCCAGGGCGTGGCGCGGGTTGACCAGCTGATCGGCCATGGCGACCACCATCAACGTGGGCACCCGCATCGATTTCAGGCGCGGGTCGGCGCGCAACTGGCGGGTCGAGGCAAACGCCTCGATCACCCAGCGCCAACTAGGCGGCCCGAGCAACAGCCGTTCATCGGCCGATTGCCACCACAGCTCATCCTCATAGCGCGTGCGGTCATGCGTCAGCAGCGACTGGCGCGTTTCGAGCGTGCCGGGCTTCTCATTCGCTTTCCACGCCGGTCGGGCATCGTTGCCGATGCCGCCGATGATCCGCGCGACCCGCTCCCCCAGGCGCGGGCCGAGCGGGCTGCGCACCCCCAGCATCGGGGCGACCAGCACGGCGGCATCGGGCGTCGCGGCGCCTTCGGTCATGGCGCGCAGCACCAGGTGACCGCCCATTGAATGGCCCATCAACACCTTGGGGCCGGGCGCAGCTGCCGCCCAATCCGCCCAGAAGGCGCGGAAATCGGCAATATACTGCGCAAAGTCATCGATATGGCCGACATGAGCAGCGGGCGACATTCGCCCTGAGCCGCCCTGTCCCCGCCAATCGAGCGAGCTGATTGACCAGCCCTGTTCGTGCCAATGGGCGAACAGCTCCAGATATTTTTCGAAAATGTCGCCCCGCCCGCCCTGCCACAGGATGCGCCCGCGCGGTTGGGCGGCTTCGGATGGCCAGTCAAACCGGCGAAATGCCCACCCATCGGGGCCGGTCCAGCCGGAAATACGGGCAGTGGCGGGAATCGCGCGGCGATACAGCGTCGGACTCAACATGTTCGATGGTTACTTTTTAGCAAGCCATCGCGTCTAGGGGATAGCGCCATGGTCTGGGGCTATCTTTCGATTGCGTTGCTGGCTGTGCTGGCGCTGCTGCTGGTATCGGCCGGGGTTGAGGACGCGCGCACCCGCGAAATCGCCAACTGGAAAAACGCCGCCATCGCGCTGCTCGCGCCGCTTTGGTGGTATGCCAATGGGTTAGACCCTTGGCCGGCGATGGCGTGGCAACTGGGCATTGGCTTTGGCGTGTTCGCGCTGTTCTGCGCGGCCTTTTATCTTGGCCAGATGGGCGGCGGCGATGTGAAGCTGATCGGCGCGCTGGCGCTGTGGCTGCCCGCGCTGCCGTTGATGCACATGCTGGTGCTGATGTCGCTGCTGGGCGGCGCGCTGACGCTGGTCATGCTGGCGGACCATCATCTGCGGCACCGCCAGACCGCGCTGGAAGTACCCTATGGCGTCGCCATTGCGATGGCGGCGCTGATCGCGGTCCGGGAACCGCTTTTTAACCATTTAGGGTGAATGATTAACGGCAGAAAAGCTCCGTCGGTCGAGTTCAAAGGGTCAGGAACGCCATGGATAGTAGGAAGATCATGCTTCTGGTCGGGGCGCTGCTCGTTGCAGCGCTGTCGGCATTCATGGCGCGCAACCTCATCGCGGGATCGTCGGCGCCGCAGGCGGCCGCTGCTCCCTTGCCCGTTCCCGTCGACGGCCCCGAAGTACTCGTTGCGACCAAGGCGCTGCCCGTCGGCACGATCCTGGATGCAAGCTCGCTGAAGTTTCAGCCCTGGCCCAAGGAATTGGTCGGCAGTGCCTATTTCCTGCGCAAGAGCACCGATATGAAGTCGCTGCAGGGTACGGTGGTTCGCATCGCGATCACCGCTGGCCAGCCGGTGACGCAGGGCGCGCTGGTTCATCCTGGCGATCGCGGTTTTCTGGCGGCGGCGCTTGGGCCGGGCATGCGCGCGGTGACGGTGCCGATTTCGGGGGCCAGCGCGGTGGCGGGATTTGTCTTCCCGGGCGACCGCGTCGATCTGGTGTTGACCCAGTCGGTCGCGGGCGGCGGCGATGGCCCGCCGCTCAAGGTTTCGGAAACGGTGCTGCGCAACCTGCGCGTGCTCGCGACCGACCAGCGCACCGACAATGTCGATGAAAACGGCAAGACGGTCGTCCGCACCTTTTCAAACGTCACCGTCGAGGCAACACCGCAACTCGCCGAAAAACTCGCGGTGGTCCAGCAGCTGGGCACATTGTCGCTCGCGCTGCGCTCGATCGCCGACAACAGCCATGATCTTGAGGAAGCGATTGCCTCGGGCGACGTCAAAGTGCCCGACAGCAACGATCCCGATGCCGACAAGAAGATGATGGCCAAGGTCGCCTCCATGCCGACGGCCGGCAAATCCACCTTTGTCACCGGTGGTGAGGTGTCGCGGTTCCAGCGCACGACCGTGCCCGGCAAAGCGGTGGAATCGACTGGCCCAATCGGCCCGGGTGGCCCCGGTGCGCCGGGGGCGCAGGGCGCGCAGGGCATCAATGGCACAATCGTCGGGCCGGTCATTCGTGTTGCGCGTGGCAACACCGTGACGGTGGTTCCGGTTGGGGGGAAGAACTGAAATGCGCACGACCATGAAACGCGGCCTGGTGCCGATCGGCGCCCCGCTGGCGGTGGCGCTGGCGGTAACGGGCGCTGGCATCGCCGACGCGCCGGGCATTGCCCAGACCGTCGCCGCACAACCGACGGCAACCGTCGCGCTCAGCATCGGGCGCGGTCGTCTCGTCACGCTCAGCCGACCGATGAGCGACGTGTTCGTCGCCGACGAAAAAATCGCCGATGTCCAGGTGCGGACGCCAACCCAGCTCTACATTTTCGGCAAGGCGGCGGGCGAAACCACCATCTACGCCACCGCCAAGGGCGGCGCCGTTGTCTATTCGAGCAATATCCGCGTCGGCAGCAACATCGATTCGGTGCAGCAGATGCTGAACCTCGCGCTGCCCGACGCCAAGGTCACGGCGACGACCATGAACGGTCTTGTCCTGCTAACGGGCACGGTCGCCGCGCCGGATGATGGCGCGGAAGCCGAACGGCTGACCCAGGCCTTTGTCGGCGACCAGGTAAAGGTGCTGAGCCGCCTGAAGACCGCGACGCCGCTGCAGGTCAATCTGCAAGTCAAGTTTGCCGAAGTCAGCCGCAATTTCGTCAAGAATATCGGCGTCAACCTGCAGAACCGCGGCTTTGCCCCCAACGGCAAGCCGCTGTTCAACATCATTCAGGGTCGCCAGGGCACAATTACGACGCAGACCGGTATTCCGGTCGATCACTATACGCCCAATGGCACCCCGGTCGACGCCCAGGGCAATCCCGTTCCCTACGCGGCAACGGGGCTTAACCCCGGTGCGACCCAATATGGCTTTCCGGCGAGCCAGGGCATTGGCACCGCCATCGGTATTGCGGGCCATTTGTTCGGCGCCGACTTGCTGACCTCGCTCGATCTGGGCGAGCGCAATGGCCAGGTGACGACGCTCGCCAATCCCAACCTGACCGCGATTTCGGGCGAAACGGGAACGTTCCTCGCCGGCGGCCAGATTCCGATCCCGATCAGCCAGGGGCTGGGCGCGGTGTCGGTCGAATATAAGGATTATGGCATCAGCCTCGCTTATACGCCGACCGTGCTCGCCGATGGCCGCATTTCGTTGCGCGTCCGCCCCGAAGTCTCTGAACTGACGTCGGCAGGCGCGGTGCAGCTGAACGGCACCACCATTCCGGCGTTGACCACGCGGCGCGCGGAAACGACCGTCGAGTTGGGATCGGGCCAGAGCCTGATGATCGCCGGGCTTATCCAGAATAATCACAACAACTCGATCGACCAGACCCCCGGGCTTGGCGACGTGCCGGTGCTGGGCGCGCTATTCCGGTCCAACAGCTGGCAGCGCGGCGAGACCGAACTCGTCATCGTCATCACGCCGTATCTGGTGAAGCCGGTCAACGCCAACGAGATCAAGCTGCCGACCGACGGCTATGAAGCGCCGACCGATCTTGGCCGCGTGTTCCTGGGCCAATTGGGCACGGGCAAGACGGGTGGGGATCGACCGAAACCCAGCATGGATACCGCGCCCGGCGGTGCGGCCCCCGGCATTGGCACCGGCGGTCCGGCTCCCCTGCCCGCGCCCGCTGGCGATCCGCGCCAACGGCCTGATGCCATCGACCCCAAGGCGCCGCCGCCTGCCAGCCCGCGCGCCGACAAGAACAAGCCCGCCGGCGCCGCGCCCGGCTTCAGCCTCAACTGATGCGCCGAGATACGGAGACGACCATGGACTTTTGCAAGACAAGGCTGATCCTGGTGGCCCCGCTGATGGCAATCGCGGGCTGCACGGCGGGCAGCACCTATAATCGCGGGATCGAGCCGGTGCACCAGCCGGTGGTCCATCACGACAATTACGCCTTCGATGTCGTCACCAATGGCGGCTATCTCGCCGCAGGCGAAAGCGAACGGCTGCAAGGCTGGCTCGCGTCGATGCGGCTTGGCTATGGCGACCATGTCGCGCTCGACGACCCGGCCGGTATCGGCCATGGCGCGCGCGGCCAGATTGCCGCTGTGCTGGGCGATTACGGCATGTTCCTCGACGAAGCCGCGCCGGTAACCGAGGGCGAGGTCGCGCCGGGATCGGTCCGCGTCGTCGTCATCCGGTCGAGCGCGAGCGTGCCCGGCTGCCCCGATTTCAGCCGCGACGGCAAACCCAATTTCAACAATCACACCTGGTCGAATTTCGGCTGCGGCGTCAACGGCTCGCTCGCCGCCATGGTCGCCAATCCCGATGATCTGGTTCGCGGTCAGCCGGGCGCGCGCACCGTCGATCCGCGTACCTCTACCAAGGCAATCGAAACGCTGCGCAAGGCGCCCAATACCGGCGCCAACGGGCTGAAGGCGGAAGGGACTTCAAAGTAATGAACGCGCCCTGGAATGCTCGGCTTGGCCTGCGTGATCCGTTCATCGCTTTCGTGAGCGATGAAC
>JBOFDB010000579.1:0-3196 GCA_051646545.1 Sphingomonas sp. | reverse complement strand
GTTTCCGCCATCAACAAATCGCCCAGGCCCTCCGCCTCGGCAAGGTCGATGCGGCCATTGAGCAGCGCCCGGCGGGTGAACTCCCCCGGTTCGGCGGCGCGCAACCCGGGCAAGCCCGCCAGCGCCGCGAGCACCGCCGCCACCACCGCGCGGCCGCCATGCACGTGAAACTCAGCCAAATCCTCGCCAGTCGCGTTATTGGGTCCGCGAAACCAGAGGATCAGCGCGCGATCGAGGTCCATCGCCTCCCCTGGCGAACGGAGCGTCGCCAGTGCTGCGCGGCGCGGCGGCGGCAACCTTCCCGCCAGCGCCATCACCGCATCCCGCGCGCCGACCCCTGACACACGCACCACCGCAATCGCGGCGGGCGGTGCGCCACTCGACAGGGCAAAGATCGTGTCCATCTCCGGCAAAGGCGATCCTCAGCTCGCCGAGGGGCCATTGCCCGTCGACGCATCGAACAGGCGCCGCCAGAAAGTCATGCCCGCCTCGCCCATTGGCGCCCAGCTCCGCATCACCGCTTCGAGCATTTCGGGCCTTACGCCCTTATCCATCGTTTCCAGCAACATACCGACATATTTCTCATGCACCGGGGTAAAGTCCGGCAGGCCCATCGCCCGGCGCGCTTCTTCTGGCGTACATTCTATCTCGACATTGATCTTCATCATCATACTCCGCTTGAGCGCCGCATCAGCAACAGGCATAGCCCATGCCATGTATGCGCGCGACGAAGCCGTTATCGCAACGCCTGTCGGCGCCGTGCGCCTCGTCGCGGACGGTGACGAGCTGATTGCCGTGACGATCGGACGAGATTTGGCCGCCGTCCGCGCCAAGAGCGACATGCTGCAAGGCGCTGCCCGCCAGGTTGAGCAATGGTTTGCCGGCGAGCGGGTGACGTTCGACATTGCGCTGAATCCCGCCGCCACCCCGCGCGGTACCGCGCTGCGCGACGCGATTGTCTCGATCGGCTATGGTCAGACGATGACCTATGGCGCGCTGGCCAAGGCGGTCACGTCGAGCGCGCGGGCAGTCGGGCAGGCCTGCGCGCGCAACCCCTTCCCCCTCATCGTCCCCTGCCACCGCGTGCTGGCGGCGGGCGGCATACTGGGCGCCTATTCGGCCGGCGACGGCGCATCGACCAAGCAATGGCTGCTCGACCATGAGCGGCGCAACCTTCGACAGGAGCAATGCCATGAGTGAGATGATCGCAATCGACACGCTGACGCAAGATGGCCGGTTCAACGCCTATTGCGCCCGCCCCGATGGCGCGCCGCGTGGCGCCATTGTCGTCATCCAGGAAATTTTCGGCATCAATGAGGGCATTCGCCGCAAATGCGATGGCTTGGCCGCGCAGGGCTATCTCGCCTTGGCGCCCGACTTGTTCTGGCGGCTTGAAGTTGGCGTCGAGCTCGACCCGGACGTGCCCGAGCAATATCAACGCGCGGTTGAGCTGATGGGCCAATTCGACCAGGATCAAGGCATTCGCGATCTTGAAGCGACCATCCGCACGGCACGTTCGCTGTCAGGCGGCAAGGTCGGCATCGTCGGATACTGCCTGGGCGGAAGACTGGCCTATATGTGCGCGGCCCGGACCGATGTCGACGCCAGTGTTGGCTATTATGGCGTCGGTCTCCCAGCATTGCTCGGCGAAAAGCACGCCATTGCTCGCCCATTGCTGCTCCACATCGCGGGCGACGATCGCCTCGTCGACAAACCTGCCCAAGCCGCCATCCATGCCGGGCTCGACGACCATCCCCGCGTGACCATCTTTGACTATCCCGGTGAGGATCATGGCTTTGCAACCGAGATGGGCAAGCGCCGGTCGCCCGCTGCGGCGGACCTAGCCGATCAACGCACGGCGGCCTTTTTCGCCGAGCATCTCGGCTAAGCGGTCACCATCACTGCGGTAAGGCGGTCATCACGCCGATCTGGGGATCCGTAATGCCGCGATAAATCATTGATCCAGCAATATAAATGATCATGGCAAGCCCGGCCCAGGCGATCCAGCGATGGCGACCGATGATGCGCGCGATCAGATTGGCGGCAACCGCCATAACGGTGACCGAAAAACCCAGCCCGATCAGCAACACCGTCGGGTGATTGCGCGCAACCCCGGCGACGGCGAGGACATTGTCGAGACTCATCGACAGATTGGCGAGCGCGATCTGCACCGCCGCCTGGCCAAAGGATTTGGGCTTGGCGATCGACTCGCTTTGCCGATGGGCATCGCCCCGCCCGCTGTGCAGTTCCCGGAACAGCTTCCAAGCCACCCATAACAGCAACAACCCACCCGCAAGCAACAGCCCCACCACCTTGAGCAACGTCGTCGCGATAAGGGCAAAGCCGATCAGGCAGATAAGCGCGATTGCCGCACCCAATGTCAGCGCCCGGCGGCGCTGCTGAGCGGGCAATCCCGCCGCCAGCGTGCCCAGCACCATGACATTATCGCCCGCCAGCATCAGGTCGATGGCGATCACCTGTACCAGCACAGCCAGCCCGGCGGGGGAAAGGACATCGGCGAAATCGAGCATGGGTGCTGGCCTAGCAGGCGCAACAGGGCGCGGCTAGGCGGCGCAACGGCCGCCCATAACATCCGCTACCCCACTCTGTCCCAAGGGCCGTCGAGGCTTTGGGAAGTCTCGCTGAGGGTTACAGAGTCTGTCGCTCCACGATCAATGCCAACGGAAAATGACCCGTTGGCGCGTTATGGTTTTGGCGTCGCCCGATAAACTCTCGCCAGCGGTTGGCAATTCGCCAACATTGGACGATCGGCTTGTAAATGCTGACCTAGTGCCAGCTAAATCCAGCCGCTCACTGGTTCATGCTGTCGAAGAAATCGTCATTGGTCTTGGAATCCTTCATCTTGTCGAGCAGGAATTCCATCGCGTCGATCGTGCCCATTTGCATCAAGATGCGGCGTAGCACCCACATTTTGGTGAGTTTCGACTTGTCGACCAGCAATTCTTCCTTGCGCGTACCCGATTTGCCGACATCGAGCGCGGGGAAGATGCGCTTGTCAGCAACCTTGCGGTCGAGCACGATCTCGCTGTTGCCGGTGCCCTTGAACTCTTCAAAGATCACTTCGTCCATGCGGCTGCCGGTGTCGATCAGCGCAGTTGCAATGATGGAGAGCGAACCGCCCTCTTCAATATTTCGCGCCGCACCAAAGAAGCGCTTGGGGCGTTGCAACGCATTG
>JBOFDB010000288.1:0-16701 GCA_051646545.1 Sphingomonas sp. | reverse complement strand
GGGGTGGTGTTCGGCGACATCGGCACCAGCCCGCTTTATGCTTTCCGCGAAGCGCTCAACCTGACCAGCGAGGGCGGCATCGACGCCAGCGAGATTATCGGCGTGCTGAGCCTGGCTTTGTGGTCGCTGATCCTGGTGGTCACGGTAAAATATGTCCTGTTCCTGATGCGCGCCGACAATCAGGGCGAAGGCGGTGTGCTGGCGTTGACCGCGCTGGCGCGGCGCGCGACCGGGCGGCGAGTCGGCATTGCGCTGGTATTGGGCGCGGCGGGCGCATCGCTTTTCTATGGCGATGCGATCATCACCCCGGCACTGTCGGTGCTGTCGGCGGTCGAAGGGCTGAAGACCATTCCCGGTTGGGAAAATGCGATCAGCGAAGACGGTATTGTCACGCTGACCGTGCTCATCCTGCTTGCCCTGTTCATGATCCAAAGCCGGGGCACCGGCCATGTTTCGGCGCTGTTCGGACCGATTTGCCTTGTCTGGTTCATCCTGATTGGCGGGCTGGGGCTGGTGCATGTGCTGGACGAACCCACCGTGCTCTGGGCGCTCAATCCGTTGCATGGGGTCGCCTTTCTCGGGTCGCACGGCGTGCCGGGGCTGTTCGTGCTGGGCGCGGTGTTCCTGACCGTGACGGGCGCGGAAGCGCTGACCGCCGATACGGGGCATTTTGGGCGCATCCCGATCCAGCTGGGCTGGTTCGCGCTCGTCTTTCCGGCGCTGATCCTCAATTATCTCGGCCAGGGCGCCTATGCGTTGAACGCGCTCGAAGCCGCGCAGGCCGCGCATCAACCCTTTGGCAATCAGGACTGGTTTTTCCTGATGGCGCCAGGCGTGCTGCGCGTGCCGCTGGTCATCATCGCCAACCTCGCCACCATCATCGCCAGCCAGGCGGTGATCACCGGGGCCTATTCGCTGACTCAGCAGGCCATCCAGCTTGGCCTGTTGCCGCGGCTGCGCATCCGCCAGACCTCGGCGGATCATCTGGGGCAGATTTACCTACCGGCGATCAACTGGCTGTTGCTGCTGGGCGTCATCGTGCTCGTCGTGCAGTTCCGTACCTCATCCTCAATGGCGGCAGCCTATGGCATTGCAGTGACGGGGACGATGGTGATCACCACCTGCCTCGCTTACATCGTGGCGCGCCACCAATGGCATTGGCCGCGCTGGCGCGCGATTTCCATCATCCTGCCATTCCTCATCCTCGACCTGATCTTCTTCGGCGCCAACATCTTGCGGGTGATTGAAGGCGGCTGGGTGCCACTCGTCGTGGCAGCGACGATCGGCTTGCTGATCGCCACTTGGATGCGCGGCAAGCGGATCGTCAGTGCGTTCGAAGCGCGCCAGAGCATTCCTTTGGCCGATCTGGCCGCGGCACTCGCCAAACGCCCCCCGGAACGGGTGGAGGGCACCGCCGTGTTCCTGACCAGCAACCCCGCCAATACGCCGGGTGCGCTGCTCCACAATCTCAAGCACAACAAAGTGCTGCACAAGCGCAACCTGGTGGTGACGGTAAAGACCGCCGATCGCCCGATCGTGCCGCCGGAGGAACGCGCCAAGGTTGCGGAGATCGACGAGAATTTCACCACCGTCACGCTGCTCTATGGCTTTATGGAGTCGCCCGACGTGCCGCATGATCTGGGGCTGGCCCGCGAGGCGGGGCGCATCGACGGCGACGGCAACAAAACCTCGTTCTTTATCGGCCGCAACACCATCAAGGCCTCGGCCGGCGAAGGCATGCCCTTGTGGCAGGACCGCATCTTCATGTTCCTGCAGCGCAATGCCAGCGACCCGACCGAATTCCTGCGCATCCCGCCGGGCAAGGTGCTCGAACTCGGCGAGCAGGTGACCGTTTAGGCCGTAGACTCATTAAAGCGGCCCGTTGGGCTTCCGCCTGCAAAGTCCGCCATTTTCCTCTTCGTCGCCCCGTGCTTGACACGGGGCTAGGCTAATCGGCTCTCGGTCCCGCGCCGAACCCCCGCTCCCACGTCGCGACGGCAGAAGAAAAGCCAAGCCCCGTGTCAAGCACGGGGCGACGGTGAAAGTGATTGTCCGATCCCCACCCGTGGTCGGCCGTTAAGTCCTTCTGCCGAAAAGCGGCCGTTTAAGAGTTCGCAACCTAGGGTTTGTCAGGTCAAGATTGCAACGTCATTCCTGCGCAGGCTGGAGCCTGGCAATAACGATCAATTCACCCCGCCCTACCCCGCATAGGCCTTTACCAGATCGAACAGATAATCGCGGCAGTCATAGAGCGACTTCACCCGGATGCGTTCGTTGAGCCCGTGGATGCCATTGCCATCAAGATCGAGGAACGTGCCCGGGGGGCCGTAAACGGGAATACCGATCGCCTCAAAGAAAATCCCGTCCGACGCGCCGGTTGCCATGATCGGCAATAGCGGCACGCCGGGAAAATGCTTGGCTGCGACCGCTTTCATCGGCCCAACCACCTTGGGGTCGAGCGGCGGTGGCACCGCGATCGGGCGAACCGGCTGGTTAGTGGTAACCTTCACCTTCGGGCCGGCCAGCTCCTGCAGCTTGGCCAGTGTCTGATCGACGGTTTCGCCCGGAATGATGCGGCAATTCACGTTAGCGGTCGCGCGCTGCGGCAGCGCATTTTCCGCATGGCCACCCGACAACAGCGTCGCGACGCACGTGGTCCGCAGCGTCGAATGCAACGTCTTGTCGCTGCTGAGCAATAGGTCAGCCTGCTTGTCGTCGGGATTGGCGAGCAATCGCTTGATCGCGTCGACCACGACCGGCGGCAGCGTGCCGGACGCGGCCAGCCCGCTGAAAAAAGCGCGCGTCGTCTCGTTAAAGTGAACCGGAAATTCGTAACGCTGCACCGCCTTCAACGCATCGGCGAGCTGATAAATGGCGTTGTCGGGCACCGGCTGCGAGCTGTGCCCGCCGGGATTGGTTGTTTCAAAGGTGAAGTTCTGCGCTGCCTTTTCGCCAACCTGCAACGCCAGCAATTGACGGTTGCCGTGCGCATCGGACCGTCCGCCGCCACCTTCATTGAGCACGAATTCGGCATCGATCAGCTCGCGCTTGTTCTTCGCCAGCCAGTCGGCGCCGTTGAACGCGAACGTGGTTTCCTCGCCACAGGTCAGCGCCATCTTGATGGTGCGCTTGGGTCGATAATGGTCGGTCTTGAAGCGGATCATGGCATCGGCCCAGATCGACGCCATCGCCTTGTCGTCCACGGTGCCACGGCCATAATAATAGCCGTTTTCCTCAATGAGCTTGAATGGATCGCGTTCCCAATCGGCGCGCTTGGCCTCCACCACGTCGAGATGGGCCAGCAGCAAAATGGGTTTGGCCTTTTTGTCGCTGCCCGCGAGCACCGCGACGACCCCGCCCTCCTTGGGATGATCGGGCACGCTGAACGGCGTGATCTCAGCGTCGGTGTAACCCGCCGCCTTCAGCCGGGCGGCAATCTGGGCGGCTGCTTGGGTGCAGCTGCCCGATGACAGCGTCGTGTTGGTTTCAACCAGTTCCTTGTACAGGCCGAAATAGGCCTTTTGGTCGGGCCGGTCCTGCGCAGCAGCGGCAACGGGCAAGGCGAGAGCCATGGCAGTGGCGGCAAGACGGAACGGGCGCAACGGAATCCTCCCCCAACGAATTTCTTTGCCGAAGCTTAATGGTGGATCGGGCGGGTAGGCAATGACCAATCCGCCTCGCCTATAGCCTGGCGTCCTGCGTCATCTGGAACCGCACCTCGCGATTGGCAAAGTCGATATCGACCCGGCGGAACAGCTTCATCGCGTCCATGCCGAGCATCAGCGCCGGCCGACTTTCAAGCCCCAGCCGACGAAAGGGCGCGGCGTCAGCAAAGGCGATCGGCAGATTGTTGATCGTCATGGTGCCCAGCTGTACCGCAGGCACCTGGGTATAATCGGCCTGCAGCGACCGGCCCGTGACGCTGATGAGCGAGACCGGCTGCGTCGCGCCCATCCGCCGCGCAACCGCGGCCTTTAGCGCCAGATTGCCCATGCTGACCGCTGATCCGGTATCGATCACCACACGCACCCGCTGGCCATGGTAAAAGGCATCGGTCACCACCAATTGCCCCAGCAATCCCTTGGCCTGAACGACAATCTCGCCCGGCTCGGCGGGGCGGGGGCGGCGGCGTTCGGATGGCCGCACGCTCATCCGTTGATGGGTGATGTCGATCGAGACAGCATGATGCTGCAGCGTGTCGATGCCCAGCAGACCGGCGGCCCCCAGGTCATTGGCATCAAGCGCCGGCGCTTCGATCCGCGATGTCCCGGTCGCGCTGACCGTCAGCGCCGGGATGACGACAGTCGCCACATCGGCGGCACCCGCCATCGCCATCACCCGCACCGTGGGTCCGGTCTGCAGGTGCAGCGCATCGGCGAGCTGGCGGGAAATCACCGTGCGCTCGGCGCCGGTATCGATGATGAATTGATAGGGACCATGCGTGCCGATCGTGACGGGCACCGTCATCCGGCCCGGCACATCTGCTCCCAAGGCGACATTGACCGGCGGCGGCGGCGCCGTGCCCGTGGGAAGGACATCGTCGGCCAAAGCAGCGACCGGCGCCAGCAGCATCGCGACCAAGGCCAGGACAGGACGCGTCATGCCACGGCAATACGCCCGTTGCGCGGCCCCAACAAGCGGCTTTACCCCATGCGCATCGCCTCCCGCGCCAGCGCCTCTGCCTCGATCAGCACCGCGTCATCGGCAGCAGCGCCCGGCGCGACGCTTTCGCGACCAATCATCACCAGGACCAGCACCGCCAGCGGACTCACCCGGTCAAGCGGCACGTGCAGCATCGTTCCCGCCGCACGATCAAGCAGATCGGCCAGGCGCCCGACATCGGTCATCTTCGCCCGCGCATCTTCCCAGGCGGCACGGAGCAGCAGATGGTCAGGCTCATAGCGGCGCAGCACGTCGTAGATGAGGTCGGTCGAAAAGGTCACTTGGCGACCCGTCTTGCGCTTGCCGGGATGCTGCCGCTCGACCAGCCCGCCAATCACCGCAACTTCGCGGAAAGCACGGCGCAGCAGGTGCGACCCCTGCACCCACTGTACAAATTCGTCGTCAAGAATGTCGGCAGCGAACAAGGTGGCGGGATCGGTGATCTCCTCCAGCCCATAGCAAGCCAACGCATAGTCATTGGCAACGAACCCCACCGGTTTCAGCCCCAGAGTCTCCATCCGCCGGGTGATGAGCATGCCGAGCGATTGATGCGCGTTCCACCCTTCAAAACTATAGGCGACGAGGTGATGGCGCCCTTCATGCGGGAACGTCTCGACCAGCAATTGGCCGGGCCGCGGCAGTTGCGAGCGGCGCGCCTGCACTTCCAGCCACTCGCGGACATCATCGGGAAAGCGATGCCATTGGCTGGCATCGGCGAGAAACTCGCGAACCCGTCGGGCGAGATGCGTGGTGAGCGGCATCCGCGCGCCATTATAGCTCGGGATGCGCGCCGGGCGCGCGGTGGCGCGGACGATGATCTCCTCGGTGTCGACCCGCTCGACCTCCAGGCTGGTGCCGGCGAAGAAGAAAGTGTCGCGGGGACTGAGGGTGGCGCCGAACGCTTCCTCGACCTTGCCGAGCGAGCGGCCATTCTTGAACCGCACGTTGAGCATCGTCGCCTCGACGATAATCCCTGCATTCAGTCGGTGCTGGGCGACGAATTTGGGGTGGCTGACGCGCCACAGCCCGTCCGGGCCCAGGGTCAGCCGCTTGAACTTGTCGTACGCCTTCAGCGCATAGCCGCCATCGGCGATGAAGTGCAGCACCCGCGCGAACACCTCGTCGGGCAGCGCCGAATAGGGTGTCGCCGACCGCACCTCCGCCAGCATCGCCTCGCCTCTGAATGGTGCGGCACAGGCACACGCCATGACATGCTGGGCCAGCACATCGAGCGCGCCCGATCGGAACACCTCGCCATCGAGCTCGCCCGCCTCGACCGCGTCCAACGCCGCGCGTGCTTCGAGATATTCGAAGCGGTTGCCCGGCACGACGATCGCTTCGGATGGCTCGTCGAGCCGGTGATTGGCGCGACCGATCCGCTGGAGCAGCCGCGACGATCCCTTGGGCGCGCCCATCTGGATCACGCAATCGACATCGCCCCAGTCGATCCCCATGTCGAGGCTGGCGGTGCAGACAAGGCCGCGCAACCTGCCTGCCGCCATCGCGCTTTCCACCTTGCGCCGCGCCTCCAGCCCCAGCGAGCCGTGGTGGATGCCGATGGGCAGCTGCATCGTGTTCGCCTTCCACAAATCCTGGAAGATCAGTTCGGCAAGGCCGCGCGTGTTGCAGAAAACCAGCGTCGTCTTGTGCGTTTCGATTTCGGCGATCACCTGTTCGGCGGCATAGCGACCCGAATGGCCCGACCAGGGCACGCGGCCCTGCGGCAGCAGGATGGCGATGTCGGGATCGGCCCCCGGATCGCCCTGGACCAGCCGCACTGTGTCGATATCGCCATCGGGGGCGAGCCAGGCGCGGAAGGCATCGGGATCGGCGACCGTCGCCGACAACGCCACCCGCCGCGCGCCCGGCGCAATCGCCTGCAACCGCGCCATCGCGAGCGCGAGCAAGTCGCCGCGCTTGCCGCTGGCAAAGCCATGCACCTCGTCGACGATGATCGTCTTGAGGCCAGCGAACATCAGGAAACTGTCCGGATAGCTGAGCAGCAGCGACAGCGACTCGGGCGTGGTCAGCAGGATCTGCGGCGGGCGCACGCGCTGGCGCACCTTGCGCTCGTGCGGGGTATCGCCGCTGCGCGTCTCGACGCGGATGTCGAGGCCCATTTCCTCGATCGGCGTCACCAGATTGCGCCGCACATCGACCGCCAGCGCCTTCAACGGCGAGATGTAGAGCGTGTGCAGCCCCTCGCTCGGCGCCTCGATCAGCTCGACCAGGCTGGGGAGGAAGCCCGCCAGCGTCTTGCCCGCCCCCGTCGGCGCGACGAGCAGTGCATGCTCGCCCGCCCGTGCCGCGCCGAGCATCTCGAGCTGATGCCGTCGCGGCGCCCAGCCCTTGGCGGCGAACCAGTCGGGAATGGGGGCGGGCAGCGCGGCGCTCATGCCCCCGATATGGCGTGTCGGGCAGCGCTCGCCAATCGGGCAGCCAATCGGGCGAAGTTGACGAAGTTGACACTACGTCCCCCCAATGTTGCCCACTCCCCCGCGCCCAACCGATGTCAGGTTGGCGGCGAAGCGGGGCGAGAGGCATGGCGCGCATTGTGCCTGCGCCGCGCGGGGTAGGATAGCATCGCCCCCGTTGCATCGGCTGGCCTCTCCCCCAATATCCACCCCATGCCCCAACTCGGCGACTGGATCGACCCCCGGCCGGAGGGGATTTACGTGCCCGCCGCCGACGCGTGGATCGATCCCTCAACCCCCAAGCCGCGCGCGCTCGTCACCCATGGCCATGCCGATCATGCGCGCGGCGGGCATGGGCAGGTTCTGGCGACGGCGGAGACGCTGGCGATCATGGCGGCGCGCTATGGCCCGCAATCGGGCGAGGCGGTCGGCTATGGCGAGACGCGGCGGTTGGGCGAGGTGGAAGTGCGCTTCGTGCCAGCGGGGCATGTGCTGGGCTCGGCGCAGATCGTTCTACAGCATCGCGGCGAGACGGTGGTCGTCTCGGGTGATTACAAGCGGCGCGCCGACCCGACCTGCGCACCGTTCGAGCCGGTCGCGTGCGATGTCTTTATCACCGAAGCGACGTTCGGCCTGCCCGTTTTCCGCCACCCGGAAACGGGCGACGAGATCGACAAGCTGACTGCGGCCTTGCGCGCCAATCCTGACCGCTGCGTGCTGGTCGGTGCCTATGCGCTGGGCAAGGCGCAGCGTGTGATCGCCGAGCTGCGCGCGCGGGGGTTTGACGAGCCGATCTACATCCATGGCGCGCTGCAGAAATTGTGCGACCTCTATGTCGCGCATGGTGTGGCGCTGGGCGAGCTGCGGCCCGCCACCGAAGCGAGCAAGGCCGAGCTTGCCGGCCGCATCGTCATCGCGCCGCCGTCTGCACTCAACGATCGCTGGTCGCGGCGCCTGCCCGATCCGATCACGGCGATGGCCTCAGGCTGGATGCGGGTGCGCCAGCGCGCGGTACAGCGCGGCGTCGAGCTGCCGCTGATCCTCTCCGACCACGCCGACTGGGACGAACTGACCGACACGCTGCGCGAACTCTCCCCGCGCGAAGTGTGGGTAACCCACGGCCGCGACGACGCCCTCGTCCACTGGTGCGCAACGCACCAGATCAAGGCGAGGGCGCTGGCGCTGAGCGGCTATGAGGATGAGGATGATTAGGGTGGGGAGGGCGCAAGCGTCGGCTTTTGGTGGAAAGCTGCCGTTCACAGGTCGCAAGAAGGTACCACGAACGACCTGCTAACCGGGCCGTGACTGGTGCACTGCGTGCCTGATCGCCTTCTGGGATACTCTGAAAACACTCGATTCTACGTGTGGCGAATAGAAGCTTGAGCCTTTGATCTTTACGCACAGATCGTTTTTCAGGTCATCGACATTCGTAGCGACATAGACCGTGTACTTATAGCCACCCGTCTTCTGAAAAGAGGCGTGTCTTGTAAGTCTACCTGCCAGGTATTGGGACTGATCATCTGGGAATGGCCCTCTCGTCATTGACCACGTCCTTAGATTGTCACCGAACGGGCACGGCGAACTGCCTGCATACAAATCATCAACGCCGCTAACGGAAAATGTTCTACTTACGAGGTCCGTATCGCTGGAAACCTCAATGCGCAGCAGGCTTGATCCTTCATCGCCGATATTATCGCCGATGAGCCGCTTCAAAACGTCAAATGGCACGACCTTCACGCTTTGGACACGTATGTTACCGATAAAACGTGGTACGAAAAAGTAAGCATTAAAACCTGCGAAGATCGCTAACAGGGCGATCGAAATGGCGGCTACATGCTTCGGCTTCGTCATGGGGCCTTTTACCGAGAGTCACTTATGTCCGCTACTGTAGGCGCTTGTCGAATGCCTGCTTTCGCGCGCGCCCCTTACCCCGCCAAACTCTTCGACGCCTGCTCAAACATGTCTTTCGACAGCCCCGGCGTCTTGAGGATGCGCTCCAGCTCGGTGCGCATCATGGCGGCGCGGGTTTCGTCGAAGCGCTGCCAGCGGCCGAGCGGGGGGAGGAGTTTGGCGGCGGTCTGCGGGTTCAATTTGTCGAGCGCGATCAGCTGGTCGGCGAGGAAGCGATAACCGCGCCCGTCCGCCGCGTTGAACGCGCGTTGATTGACGCTGAACGCCCCCACCAGCGCGCGCGCGCGGTTGGGATTGGCCAGCGTGAAGTCGGGGTGTCGGGCGAGTTCCATTACCACCTCAGGCGTGTCGTCACGCGTCGAAAATGCCTGGGTCGAGAACCATTTGTCGAGGACCAGCGGATTGTCCGAATAGCGGTTGTAGAAGATGTCGAGCGCCGCCACCCGCGTGTTGGACTGGCCATTGACGAGCGTGGTGAGCGCGCCCTGGCGATCGGTCATGTTGTCGGCCGCTTCGAATTGCTGGAACGCGATCTCATAGGCATCGCCCGCGCCCGAGGCGGCGATATAACCGAGCGCCACGCCCTTCAGCCGGCGCAGGCCCTTGGAGTGCGGGTCGTAGCGATAAGCGCCGGTGTCGCGGCCACGCGCATAAGCGGCGCGCCAGCGAGCCTCCAGACTCTTGCCCAAATCACGGCGGAGCGCGTCGCGGGCGCGGAAAATCGCCTCGGGATCGACCAGCGCAAGCTGATCGCCAATGAAACTCTCCGACGGCAGCAGCACCGCTTCGGCAATGAAAGCGGGTTCGAGCGCGGCATCGTCGAGCGTGTTGGCCACCGCCGCGATAACCGGGGCATGATCGGCCCGCCCCTGACGCACCGCCGCGATCAGCGTGTCGAGCATCAGCTGCTGCATCGCCTCATAGCGGGCAAAGGGATCATCATCATGCGCCGACAGGAAGGCGAGCGCGCGCGGTCCCCGGTCACTGTCGACAATGATCGGCGCCGAGAAATCGCGGTTGATCGACAGGACCGGCGGCTCGGTGACCCCCTCAAACGTCAATGTCTGGCGGGGCTGGCCGAACAGCACGAGCTGTTCGTCGGTCAGCGCTTTGTCGGTCGCTTCGCCGAACAGCCGCGTCTTTAGCGGCAGCAGCATCGGCGCCTTGTCGGGTTGGCCGGGCGTGGGCGGGACGGTCTGGGTGAGCGTCAGCGTCGCGGTCGCGGCGGCGGCGTCATGCGCCAGCGTGGCGGCAACGCGCGGCGTGCCGGCCTGGCTGTACCACAGGCGGAACTGGGTAAGGTCGATGCCACTCGCCTGTTCCATCGCACGGACGAAATCCTCGCACGTTGCGGCGGTGCCGTCATGCTCGGCGAAGTAAAGGTCGGTGCCGGAGCGGAATTTGTCGGGGCCCAGGATCGTCGCCATCATGCGGATGACTTCGGCACCCTTGTTATAGATGGTCGCGGTGTAGAAGTTGCTGATCTCGATATAGCTTTCGGGCCGCACCGGGTGCGCGAGCGGGCCGGCATCCTCCGGGAACTGCGCCGCGCGCAGCGCGCGGACATCCTCGATCCGCTTGACCGCCGCCGAGCCTTGATCCGCCGAAAAACTCTGGTCGCGAAAGACGGTGAAGCCCTCTTTCAGGCTCAGCTGAAACCAGTCGCGGCAGGTGACGCGGTTGCCCGACCAGTTGTGGAAATATTCATGCGCAACGACCGCGGCGATCGCGTCATAATCATAATCGGTCGCGGTGTCGGGGTCGGCGAGGATGTAGCGGCTGTTGAAGATGTTCAGCCCCTTATTCTCCATCGCGCCGAAGTTGAAATCGTCGACCGCGACGATGTTGAACACGTCGAGGTCATATTCGCGGCCATAGACCTGCTCGTCCCAGCGCATCGCGGTCTCAAGGCTGGCAAGCGCATGATCGGTGCGCGCGAGATCAGCGGCGCGGACCCAGATGCCGAGCGACACCTGCCGCCCGCTCATCGTGGTGAAAATGGCGCGATTGGCGACGAGATCGCCCGCCACCATCGCGAACAGATAGCAGGGCTTGGGGAAAGGATCATGCCATTCCGCCCAGTGCCGCCCATCGGGCAGATCGCCCGCCGCCACCGGATCGCCATTGGCGAGCAGCACGGGGTAGCGCGCCTTGTCTGCCGTCATCTTGACGCGGTAGCGGCTCAGCACGTCGGGCCGGTCGGGGAAAAAGGTAATGCGCCGGAATCCTTCCGCCTCGCATTGCGTGCAGAGCAGGCCGGACGAGGCATAAAGCCCCATAAGCTGGGTATTGCGGTCCGGCGCGATCTCGCACGCGGTTTCAATGACATGCGCGTCGCCATTGAGCGGGATGACGAGGCAATTGCCCTCAAACGCCCAATCATCGCGCGTTTCGCCGTCGACGCGGACATAAAGCGGCCGCTGGCCACCGCTATCCAGCCGGATGGCACGAGCGCCCGCGTCATTGCGGGCGACCGACAGGGCGCAGCGGACCTGCGTGCAGGCGGGCGCAAGATCGATATCGAGCGCCACATCCGGGACCAGCCATTCGGGGGGCCGATAATCGGCGCGTCGGGTAACGGCGGGTTGGGCAAGCGTGGCAGCCAAATCAATCATCGCGCCAGAATAGGCTGATACGCGGGCCAGTGCCAATCGAATCCGACACTTATCGTCCATTATGGTTGCATGTCGGCTTGTCGCTGCTATGCGACGGCAAAACACTTTGGGGGATGATATGCTGCCGTCACGATTTTTTGCTGGTTCGGCGCTGATGCTGTGCGCGGGCACGGCGCTCGCGCAGACCGCACCCGCTCCTGCCCCGGCACCATCACCGGCACCGGCACCGGCCCCGGCCCCGGCACCGGCCCCGGCGAAACCGGCACTGACGCCAGCGCAAATCAACGCCATCGTCACGGCACCGCTGCCGCCCGCGGAAGCGGCGATGAAAGCGCATGTGATGTTCCTTGCTTCGGATGCGCTGAACGGGCGCGACGCGGCGAGCGGCGATTTTGCGGTCGCGGCGCAATATGTCGCCGCGCAAATCTATGCAGCGGGGCTGAAGCCCGCCGGCGATGACGGCGGCTATCTGCAACATGTGCCGCTTGTCCTGTATAAAGCGGCTGACCAGGGCAGCTTCGCGCTAACCGGCAAGAACGGCACCACCCCCCTCGCCTTTGGCACCGATTACGTGCCAAGCGCCAACCCCGCCGCGCGCGAAACCAAGATCAGCGCGCCGGTCGTCTTCGTCGGTCAGGGCATTGTTGCGCCCGAAATCGGCCGCGACGATTATGCCGGGGTCAATGTGCGCGGCAAGATCGTCGTGCTGTTTGGCGGCGCGCCCACCACCCTCAACAGCGAAGTGCGCGCGCATTTCAGTGGTCTGGCCGCCAAGGCTGATGTCGCGGGCGCGCATGGCGCGGTTGGCGTTATTCAGCTGGAATCGGCTGCCAAGCCCGGGCGCGGCGTGCCGAGCTTTGCGCAGTTGAAGCTGGGCTATGCCCGGCCGCGCACCACCTGGGCAACGGCGGACGGCCTGGGCGGATCGACCCCGGGCAGCGCGCCGGTGCTCGGCACGCTGAGCCAGGCAGGCGCCGAAAAGCTGTTCGCCGGGGCGCGCGTGCCATGGGCAACCATCGCCAAGCTGTCGGCGACCGAAAACCCCCGCTTCCGCGCCGAGCCGCTGGCCGCGAAGCTGGACGTCGTAACCCACACCAGCTTCGAGGCCCAATCGAGCAGCAATGTCGCCGGCATCATTCCCGGCAGCGATCCCGCACTGGCCAGGCAAGTCGTCGTGCTGTCGGCCCATCTCGATCATATCGGCGTCAGCAAGAACCGCGTCGGCGACCAGATCAACAATGGCGCCGAGGATGACGCGGTCGGCATCGCCTCGCTGATCGAGGAAGCCAAGCGGTTCAAGGAATCGGGCACGCCGCCGCGCCGCACCGTGCTGTTCCTGGCGGTGACGGCAGAGGAAAAGGGGCTGATCGGCTCCGACTATTATGCCCGCCACCCCACGCTGAGCGGCGACACGATCGTCTCCGACGTCAATCTCGACATGCCGATCCTGACCTATAAATTCCAGGATATCGTCGCATTTGGCGCGGATCGCTCGACGCTGGGGCCGATCGTCAAGCAAGCGGCGGCAGCGGCGGGCGTGCCGACCTCGCCCGATCCCATCCCCGAAGAAGCCATTTTCGTCCGGTCGGACCATTATCGCTTCGTTCAGCAGGGCGTGCCGTCGGTGTTTCTGTGGCCGGGGCAGATGGGGCCGGGCAAGGCGGCGACCGAGGATTTTCTGGCGCATCACTATCACCAGCCCTCCGACGATCTGACGCTGCCGATCGACTGGTCGCAGGGCGTGCGCTTTGTCGACGTCAATTACCGCATTGCCCGCGCGATTGCCGATGGCGATGACCGGCCGCGCTGGAACAAGGGCGATTTCTTCGGCAAGCTCTATCACGGCTATGGCGCCGAGTGAGCGGGCATGGCCCGGCTGCTGATTTTCGGGCTGGGCTATAGCGCAAGCCACCTCGCCGCGCGCGTGCGGGCGATGGGGTGGGACGTGGTCGGCACCAGCCGATCAGGGCGCGACGGCACGATCGCGTTCGATGATGCCGCAGCAGTGGCGGGCGCGATCGGCCGGGCGACGCGCATCCTGTCGTCCGTGCCGCCCGATGAGGGTGGCGATGCGGTGCTGGTGCGGTATGGCGCGGCGTTGGGCGCATCAGGGGCGTGGCTCGGCTACCTCTCCTCGACCGGCGTTTATGGCGATGCGGGCGGCGCGTGGGTGGACGAAAGCGCGCCGATCAACGGCCGCCGCCCTGCCCGCAACACGGCGGATGCTGCCTGGCTGGCCATCGGGGCGCGGGTGTTTCGGCTGCCGGGGATTTACGGCCCCGGCCGCTCGCCGCTCGACCGGGTGGCAGCGGGAACGGCGCATCGCGTCGACCTGCCCGGCCAGGTGTTCAGCCGCGTCCATGTCGACGATATCGCGAGCGGGGTGATCGCCGGGTTCGATGGCCCGCCCGGCGCCTACAACCTCGCCGATGATGCGCCCGCGAGCCAAAACGAGGTGGTGGAGCATGCCGCGCGGTTGCTTGGCGTCGCGCCGCCCGCGCTGGTGCCGCTCGCCAGCCTGTCAGCGATGGCGCAGGCTTTTTATGCCGAAAATCGCCGCGTCGCCAATGGCAGGGCCAAGCGCCTGCTCGGCTGGCGGCCGGCCTATCCCGATTACCGCGTCGGCCTCGGCGCCCTTAACGCGATGACCAGCCCGGCGAGCGCCAACAGCGCGCCTGCCACCGCCACCACCGACCAGCGATAATGCTCGAAGATCGTTGAAAACAGCATCGCGATGACCGGGATGATGACGCTCGAATACGCCGCCTTGGCCGCGCCGATCACCCGGATCAGCTGGAAATAAAGGGTAAACGCCACCGCCGAGGCAATCACACCCAGATAAAGCACACCGATCAGATAAGCCGGCCTGAGCTCGATCACCGGCGGGCCGACCGTCGCCCAGGCATAGGCGCCATCCAGGCTCGCCCCGAATAGCATGGCCAGCGCCAGCACCGACGCCATGGGATAGGCCTTGGCCGTGGCGGTGCCCTGCATGACATTGGCGACCGAGGCGCACATCACCCCGGTCAGCGTCAGCCCCACGCCCGCCAACACATCGCCCAGCCCGCGCGGCGCGACTTGTGCTTCATGCACGAACAGCAACGCCACCCCCGCCACTGCCACCACCGAGCCGATCAGTAATTGCCGCCCCAGCATCTGGCCCAGGAAAAACCGGCCGAGAATCGCGTTGGGGACGAGCAGCAGCGCAAATACCACCGCGACCAGGCCGGAGGCGATATGTTCCTCAGCGCGATAGACGAAGTTGAAATTGAGCGTGAATTGCATCAGCCCCAACAGCGCCGCAAAGCCGATCCCGCGCCCATCGCGCGGCAGCGCGTCGCGCCGATAGGCGGCATAGACCAGCATCGCCAGCCCTGCGGTGAGGAAGCGATAGCTGACCGACCAGCTCGGCGGCACCACCGCGAGCTGATCGCGGATGACGATCCAGGTCGACCCCCAGATGAGCGTGATGATGGCAAAGGGCACCAACACCGCCGCGCGCGTCGACTGGACGCGGATCGAGGGGTCAACGGTGAGGGTCACGCGGCTATCGGCTCAGGCAGCGCCTGCCCGATTAGCACTGTCATTGCGAGGAGCGTAGCGACGCGGCAATCCGACCGAGCGGCGCAGTCGGGGCTGGATTGCTTCGCTGGCGCTCGCAATGACGGCGGTGAAGGCGAAATGGCCATCATCAACATGGCCATCATCAAAGCGCGGCGATGGCGTCGGCGAGCGGGCGAATGTCGCTCTCGGTCTGATTCCACGACACGACCAGCCGCGCTTCGCCCGGCCCCCAGTCATAGAAATCAAAGCCCCGCGCCCGCAGCGCCGCGGCTTCCGCCGCCGTCACGCGCAGGAACACTTCATTCGCCTCGACCGGGTGGATCAGCCGCTCGCCTGCCGCCGCCGCCAGCATCGCGGCACCGGCATTGGCGGCGCGGGCATTGCGCAGCCAGACATCGCCGTCGAGCATCGCCAGCACCTGCGCGGCGAGGTAACGGCCCTTGGAGAGCAGATGCCCGGCGCGCTTGCGGCGATAATAGGTTGCCGCCGCCAGCTCGGGCCTGAACAGGACGAGCAGCTCCGCGCTGATCCCGCCATTCTTGATGAAGCCGAAGCTCAACGCATCGACGCCACCGCGCCAGGTGATGTCCGCAGGCGAACAGCCAAGATGCGCGACCGCATTGGCAAAGCGCGCGCCATCCATGTGCAGCCCCAGCCCGCGCGACCGACACAAATCGCCAATCGCGGCCACTTCGGCAGGCGTATAGACGCGGCCATATTCGGTCGCGTTGGTGATCGAGACGGCATGCGGCTGGACCTGGTGAACATCGGTCCGCGTCGCCGCCACCACGGCGTTGATCGTCTCCGGCGTCAGCTTGGCGCCATCGCCTTCCGCCAGCAACAGCTTGGCGCCAGCGGTGTAGAATTCCGGCGCGCCCGCCTCGTCATTCTGGATATGCGCGTCGCGATGGCAGATGACCGCACCATGAGGCGGGCACAACGCCGCCAGCGCCAGGCAATTGGCAGCGGTGCCGCTCGACACCCACAAGGCCTTGACCTCGGTTTCAAACAGCGCCGACAGCCGAGCATCGAGCGATTGGCTCCAGCGATCGCCATCATAAGCGGTGTCGAGCGTGTTGACGTCGGTAAGGGCCGCCAGCACTTCGGGACAGGCCGGCGCGGCATTATCGGAAAAGAAGCGCATGACGAAGCCCTTGGGGGGATGCGCACGCGGCGTCAAGCGGGCCGCAAGCCCCTAGCGCCCCCTGCCCGGCTTACCTATTTGGGGCATGTGCTCGATTCCGCCGGATAAGGGACCATCGCGATGAAATATCTCCACACCATGATCCGCGTCAGCGACCCTGAAGCGACCGTCAAATTCCTCAATCTGGTGGGCCTGGAAGAAATCCGTCGCTTCGATAGCGAGCAGGGGCGCTTCACCCTTATTTTCATGGCAGCGCCGGGCGATGAGCAGGCGCAGGTCGAACTCACCTATAACTGGCCGCCCGAAAATGGCGAGGCGGAAGTCTATGGCGAGGGCCGCAATTTCGGCCACCTCGCCTATCGCGTCGACAATATTTATGAGACGTGTCAGC
>JBOFDB010000236.1:0-10091 GCA_051646545.1 Sphingomonas sp. | reverse complement strand
CGCTGCTCGGCCGCTTCGACGACGCGTTCCTCAGCGTGCCGCCCGAGGTGATCCAGCTGACCGCGCGGGTGAACCAGAAATATTTCGTGTGTAGCGACAGCGCGGGCAAACTTGCCGGGCCCCATCAAAGTAATACTTTGATGGGATCCCTTGCCAACGCCTTCATCTGCGTCGCCAATATCGCGGCGGCGGATGGCGGCGCCAAGATCGTCGAGGGCAACCGCAAGGTGCTCGCCGCGCGGTTGAGCGATGCGCGCTTTTTCTACGAGACCGACCTGAAAGTGCCGCTGGAGGGACAGGCCGAGAAGCTCAAGAACATCGTTTTCCACGAGAAATTGGGAACGGTGGCGGACAAGGTCGAGCGTGTCGCCAAGCTGGCGCGGTGGCTGGTGGAAGAGGGCATCATAAAGCCCCTCCCCGTTCGGGGAGGGGTTGGGGTGGGGGATGGGTCTCCTGCCCGTCCATCCCAATCCCCCACCCCGACTCCGTTCGTCCCGAGCGCAGTCGAGGGACGGGCGGCAGGCGATGTGCCCGGTTCCCGTGTCTCGACTTCGCTCGACACGAACGGGGGGGTGGACGGTGTTTCAGAACTCGCCACCCTCGCCGAACGCGCCGCCCGCCTGTGCAAGGCCGATCTCGTCACCGGCATGGTCGGCGAATTCCCCGAGCTGCAGGGCGTGATGGGCGGCTATTACGCCGCCGCACAAGGCGAAGACCCCCGCGTTGCCGCCGCCATCCGCGATCATTACAAGCCGGTCGGTCAGGGCGACGAGGTGCCGACCGAGCCGGTGACCGTGGCGGTGAGTTTGGCGGATAAGCTGGATACGATCCTCGCCTTTTTCACCATCAACGAACCGCCAACTGGCTCGAAGGACCCGTTCGCGTTGCGGCGTGCGGCGCTTGGTGTCATTCGGCTGATCCTGGAGAACGGCCTCAGACTGAACGTACAGCTATGCGCGTTGGAAGCCTTTGTCGGGCTGTTCGATAGCGGACTGAGCGCACACGACTACTGGGACGACCAGAGGACGGCCGATGTTCTGGTTTTCATAACTGACCGCCTCAAAGTCCAGCAGCGCGAAGCCGGTGTCCGCCACGATCTGATCGACGCCGTGTTCGCGCTCGGTGGGGAGGACGACCTTGTCCGCCTGCTTGCCCGCGTTCGCGCGCTGCAATCCTTCATCATCACCGAGGATGGGGCGAACCTGCTGGCGGGGTACAAGCGGGCGGCGAATATTTTGAAGAAGGAGGGCTTTGAGCCTCCCTCCGTCATCCCAGCGCAAGCTGGGATCGCTGGCGAGAGCGTGGAGACAGAGCCGCGTGCGACCCCAGCTTTCGCTGGGGTGACGGGCGAGGGGCAGGGGGAGACGGCCCCGTCCTACACCCCCGAACCCGCCGAAACCGCGCTCGCCGCCGCGCTCTCCGCCGCCGAGCCTGCCGCCGGCGACGCCATTGACCGCGAGGATTTCGAAGCCGCGATGGCGGCGCTCGCCACGCTGCGCGCGCCCATTGATGCGTTTTTCGATCAGGTCACCGTCAACGACGCTGATCCCGCCAAACGCACGGCTCGGCTTGCCTTGCTCGGCCGCGTGCGTGCTGCGGTGCACAAGGTGGCTGACTTTTCCAAGATCGAGGGCTAGGGGCGCACCGACTTGATACCGTTCGTGCTGAGCTTGTCGACGCACCGTTCTTCTTCTCGTGCGGCGTCGCTTGCGGCCGGAAAAAAGGACGGCCCTTCGACAAGCTCAGGGCGAACGGCTGATTTGGCCCCAAACCCCGCCACCCGAGCCATAAAGGAACCGCAATGACCAAATATGTCTATCGCTTTGGCGGCGGAGTCTCGGATGGCGGGCAGGGCGATAAGAACCTGCTGGGCGGCAAGGGCGCCAATCTGGATGGCATGGCCTCGATCGGCCTGCCGGTGCCGCCGGGCTTCACCATCTCGACCGAAATGTGCACGCGCTATTATGAGGAAGGCGAAAGCTTTCCTGACAGCCTGCGCGCGGAAGTGACCAATGGCCTGGCGCATATCGAAAGGGTGACGGGCAAAGGCTTCGGTGACGCGGCCAATCCGCTGCTCGTCTCGGTCCGTTCGGGCGCGCGCGTGTCGATGCCGGGGATGATGGACACCGTCCTCAATTTGGGCCTTAACGACGCAACGGTCGAGGGGCTGGCCGCCACCAGCGGCGACGCGCGCTTTGCGTGGGACAGCTATCGCCGCTTCATCCAGATGTATTCGGACGTGGTGCTCGGCCTCGACCATGGCAGCTTTGAGGAAGCGCTGGAAATCGCCAAGGAAGACAAGGGCTATTTCCTCGACACCGAAATGACCGCCGAGGATTGGCGCGCCTTGGTCGCTGAGTATAAGGGCCTGGTCGAGGAGCAATGGGCCAAGCCGTTCCCGCAAGACGTGCATGATCAGCTCTGGGGGGCAATCGGCGCGGTATTCGGCTCGTGGCAGTCGGAACGCGCCAAGGTCTATCGGCGGCTGAACGGCATTCCCGGCGACTGGGGCACCGCGGTCAATGTCCAGGCGATGGTGTTCGGCAATATGGGCGACACCAGCGCCACCGGCGTGGCCTTCACGCGCGATCCCTCCAAGGGCGACCGCGCCTATTATGGCGAATTCCTGATCAACGCGCAGGGCGAAGACGTTGTCGCCGGCATCCGCACGCCGCAGTACTTGACCAAGGCCGCGCGTGAGGCGGCGGGCGCCAAGCCGCTCAGCATGGAAGAGGCGATGCCGGAAACCTATGCCGAGCTCGCCCGCGTGTTCGACCTGCTGGAAACGCATTACCGCGACATGCAGGACATCGAATTCACCGTTGAGCGCGGCAAATTGTGGATGCTGCAGACGCGCAGCGGCAAGCGCACCGCGTCGGCTGCGCTCAAGATCGCGGTCGACATGGCGGAAGAGGGGCTGATCACCAAGGAAGAAGCGGTGGCGCGCGTCGATGCGCAGGCGCTTGACCAGCTGCTTCATCCGACGCTCGACCCCAAGGCGGCGCGCGACGTGCTGACGCGCGGCCTGCCTGCCAGCCCCGGTGCGGCCTCGGGCATCGTCGTGCTCGACAGCGAAAGCGCCGAGCGGCGGGCGGAACTGGGGGAGGCGGTGATCCTGGTCCGCATCGAAACCAGCCCGGAAGACATTCACGGCATGCATGCGGCGAAGGGCATCCTCACTGCGCGTGGCGGCATGACGAGCCACGCGGCGGTGGTGGCGCGCGGCATGGGCCGGCCTTGCGTCTCGGGCGCGGGCACCATCTCGATCGACCTCAAGGCCCGGGTGATGCGCGTCACCGATGCGGGCGGGGTGCGTGAGGTCAAGGAAGGCGACACCATCACCATCGACGGCGCGACCGGCGAAGTGATGCTGGGCGCGGTGCCGACCGTACAGCCCGAGCTTGCCGGCGATTTCGGCACGCTGATGGGCTGGGCGGACGAGGTGCGGCGGATGCGGGTGCGCGCCAATGCCGAAACGCCGCTCGATTGCCGCACCGCGCGCGATTTCGGCGCGGAAGGGGTGGGGCTGTGTCGCACCGAGCACATGTTCTTCGATGCCGCGCGCATTACTGCGGTGCGCCAGATGATCCTTGCCGACAGCGAGACCGGCAGGCGCGCCGCGCTCGACAAATTGCTGCCCGAGCAGCGGCGCGATTTTATCGAGATTTTCGAGGTGATGGCCGGCCTGCCCGTCACTATCCGCCTGCTCGATCCGCCGCTGCACGAATTTCTGCCGCATGAGGAAACCGAGTTCGCCGACGTGGCGGATGCGGCGGGGGTCGGCGTCGAGGCGCTAAAGCGGCGCGCGGCGGAATTGCACGAATTCAACCCGATGCTCGGCCATCGCGGCTGCCGGCTGGGCGTGACGTACCCCGAAATCTACGAAATGCAGGCGCGCGCGATTTTTGAGGCGGCGATCGAAGTGGGCAAGCGCACCGGCTCGGCGCCGATCCCCGAAGTGATGATCCCACTCGTCGCGACGCGGCGCGAGCTCGAGCTGATGAAGGACGTGGTCGATCGCGCGGCGAAGGCGGTGTTTGCCGAAGCTGGCGCGACGGTCGATTATCTGGTCGGCACGATGATCGAGCTGCCGCGCGCCGCGTTGATGGCGGATCGGGTCGCCGAGGTCGGCGCGTTCTTCTCGTTCGGCACCAATGACTTGACCCAGACGACTTTGGGCGTCAGCCGCGACGACGCTGCCCGCTTCCTGACCGCTTATGTCGACAAGGGGATTTACGAGCGCGACCCGTTCGTCAGCCTGGATGTCGAAGGTGTCGGCCAGCTGATCGAGATTGCCGCTGAACGTGGCCGCAAGACGCGGCCCGACATCAAGCTCGGCATTTGCGGGGAACATGGCGGCGATCCGGCTTCGATCAGCTTCTGCGAAAGCGTCCGGCTCGATTACGTCTCGGCCTCGCCCTATCGCGTGCCGATTGCACGGCTGGCAGCGGCGCAGGCGGCGTTAAAGGCGCGCGCGTGATGCTGATCGCGGCGGCGCTGGCGGGGGCGAGCCCTCCACCGCTGCCGCCCGACGCACTGGCGCATGCGCAAGCCGAGGCACTGATTGCGGGCCTCGACGAACAATTGCTGGCGACGCGCAGCGCCACCGCAACGCTGGGCGAATGGTGCGCGCTGCATCGCCTGGCCCCGACCCGACGATTGTCGCGGTGGCGGATCGTGTCCCCCCGGTCGCGCCGACGGCTGAACAACGCGCGCTGCTGGGGGTCGGCCCCGACGATGCCGTTGCGTATCGCCGGGTCCAGTTGAAATGCGGCAGCCATGTTCTGTCGGTGGCGGAAAATTGGTTCGTGCCTGCCCGCCTTGACGCGGCAATGGTCAACGCGCTTGCCACCACCGATGTGCCCTTTGGCCGCGTCATCGCGCCGCTGAAACCCTATCGCCAGACGCTGAATGCGGAGCGATTGTGGCACCCGCTCGCGCCCGGGTGGGAGCAGCGCGCAACGCCCGAGCCTGCGCCGGGATGCCAGCCTGTTCCGGCGGCGTTGCTCCGCCACCGGGCGCTGGTGCTCGACGCCAGGGGCCGGGCATTGGCGCTGGTGGTCGAAACCTATCAGCGCGAAATGCTGGCTTTTGCCACGCCCTGGGCAAAGCGTGCGGCGCATTGCGCGGTTGGCCATCATTGATCTAGACTGGCGCCATGCGGGGACTGGGGCACTATCTGATCGCGATCGTCTTGGGCGTGCTGCTCGGCGCGGGCGGCGCGGTGCTGGCGGTGCGCGCGGGCGGCTTTGGCGCGCAGGAGCGGATTGGCCCCTGGACGACCGGCAAGGATTTCGGCACCACCCACGCCAGCGCGTATACGCGGGCGGTGGTCGCGCTTTACGGCCTGCTCGCGCTACCGGCGAGCGAGGCGCGCTATTACACTGCCGACCACGATGACGCGGGCCAGCCGATCGACGCCAAATGCCGGTATCGGGTGCGTGGCGGCGCTCTGCCTGCGGCATGGTGGAGCCTTACCGTCTATGACCCGGCGGGCTATCTGATCGCCAATCCGGCCGACGTTTATTCGGTTGGTAGCCTGGGCCTGCCCGCCGCCGAACAGGCGCAATGGAGCGTCGTCGTCGCGCCGACCGCCCAGCCGGGCCATTGGTTGCCGAGCGGCGGCAATGGCCATATCGCGCTGACGCTGCGCACCTATCTGCCCGCGCAGGAGGGCAAGGTCAGCCTGACGTCGGCACAGCTTCCCCATATCGTCAAGGAGGGGTGCTGATGGCATCGCGCTGGCTGGGGCCGGGGATTGTCGGGCTGGTGGCTGCGGCGATGGCGTGGCAGGGCACGATGCTGGCGGTGCCGCGCGCGCTGATGCTGCTCGCCGAGCGTAAGATTGGGAGCGTGGCGGGCGTCAATACCATGGTCGCCGGCCCGCTCGTCACCGCCGCGTCGCGCGCGATCGTCCGACCGAGCCCTGATCTGCTTTATTCGACTTGTGTGTTCAATTTGTCGGCCGGGCCGGTTCTGGTCGATGTGCCGCCGATTTCGGCACCTTATTGGTCCCTGTCGGTGTTCGATCGCAAGACTGACGTCGCCTTCGTTCGCAATAATCGTCAGTCGGGCGGGGCCGCGATCCGCGTTGCAATCCTGGCTGAAGGGCAAGCGGCCCCGGCTGGCTATACCCCGGTCCCGGTCATCGGCCATCGTGGTGTCGCGCTTGTGCGGGTGCTGATTGATCGCACGAAGCCGATCGACTCCATTGATGTCGAGCGACGTAAGGCGAACTGTCGCGCCGCCTAAACGCGGCGGTCAGGCGTCGACCAGCGCGTAACGCTCGTTAAATTCCGCCTCATTGCCCGCGCGTAACAGCGCGGCCTGCGACCGCCATTGCTCGCGCGCGATGTAGCCGGCGGGCACGCCGAGCCGCTCTTCCAGCGCGATTTCATCTTCCGCGCTCAGCTTCTCGATATCTTCGAAGCGCGTCACGCCCAGCGCATGGAGCTTTTCGGCCAACCCCTCGTCCAGGCCGCGCAGGCGGCTGAGCTTGTCGGCAGGCTGAACCTCGACCGTCGCAGCCGCGGCTTCGGCAACGGGATGGTCGGTGGCGGGCGCATCGGCGGGTGCGGTCGACGTGATCTGCGACATGTCCGGGGCGGCCCAGCCGGGCACGCCAATCGGCGCTGCGCTGGGTTCGACCGCAGGTGTGGGCGCCGCAACCGCAACGGGCGCGGCGGCTTCCGGCTGATGGTCGGGCGCGATCGGCGTCGCCGCGGCGGGTTCGGGCGCATGGGCGAGCGGCGCGGCTTCCACCGGCGCTGCTGTGGCCGCTGCGACCGCGACCGGTGCCGGCGCCGTTGGCGCCACAGCCGCCGGTTTGGCGGCCAGTTCGGCTTCCAGTGCCGCGATGCGGGCCTTTTGAGTGCGGAACGTATCATCCGCCTGATGGCGATAGGCCGCGTAGAACTCGCTTTCCTGCTCAAAGCGGCGGCGCCATTTGCGGCCCGACCGGCGGATCAGAAAGCCCAGGATTAGGCCCAGCGCGCCTGCGCCCCCCGCCGTCTGCCAAGCAAGGGTAGGCTGGGCGAGGATTTGGTGGATCATCGGCTGGTCGGTTACGCTATGCACATATGGAGCGAGGCTCGAAAAATCGGGCAAGCTGGGCATCGCGGCGCCTTTTCCCTGGCAGGAGTCGTTACACGTGCCATATTGCCGCGTTAACCAAGCCCGATCAAGCGCGGGTTGCTAAGCCCGCCTGCGTCAAATGCCGTGCTTGAAGGCATCCGAAATCGAGCATGCGGCCGGACCCAGAATGACGACGAACAACGTCGGCAGAATGAACAGGATCAGCGGCACGGTCATGATCGCGGGCAGCCGCGCGGCCTTTTCCTCGGCGCGCATCATCCGCTCGTTGCGGAACTCGGCAGACAGCACGCGCAGCGCGGAAGCGAGCGGCGTACCGTATTTTTCGGTCTGAACCATGGTGGTGACGACGCCCTTCACCGCGTCAAGCTTGACGCGCATGGCGAGGTTTTCGAAGGCCTGGCGTCGATCGGTGAGAAAGCCCAGCTCGATCGAGGTCAAGGTGAATTCGTCCCCCAGCTCGGGGTAGGCGCGGCTTAGTTCCTTGGCCACGCGCGCAAAGGCGGCATCGACCGTGAGTCCCGCTTCGGCACAGATCACCAACAGGTCGAGCGCATCGGGCAAGCCTTTGCGGATCGCGTCGGAGCGTTTGGTGATCTTGTTCGACAGATAAATGTCGGGCGCCTTGTATGCCGCGATGAAGCTCGCCGCGACCACCCCATAGGCCTTGAGCGGCGACCAGGTGGCAAACATGTCGGTACCATAGACCAGATAGACCATGAAGCCGCCAAACACGATTGGCCCCACCATCCGCGCGAAAATGACCGCGACCGCATATTCCTTGGACCGGATGCCGGCCTGCATCATCTTGATCTGGACTTGTTTGACCTGACTGTCCTGCAGCACCTTGAGCGATTGCAGCAGGTCGCGGATACGATCAGTCGTCTGGTTCTGCTTGACGAGCTTGGCGCGGCGCTTGGTCGACGCGGTAATGCCCGCCTTCAGCTGTTCGCGCCGGTCGTTGAGTGCCTTGACCCGCTTCGTCATCGGGTCGCGCACCGACGTTGCGGCATAGAGCGCGACCAGCACCATGAACGCGGCGACGCCCGCCAGCAGCGTCGCAACGGCGAAAACGTCAACGCCTAACAGGGTGGGGTGCGAAGGCACGGGCGTTGCGTCCTTAAATCTCGAAGTTGATCATCTTGGCCATGATGAAGGCGCCAATGCCCATCCACACCAGGCCACCGCCGCCCGCCACCATCAGCCGCTGGTCTTCGAAGAATTTCTGCATGTAGCCGCCGTTGATGAACCAGATGAGGATGAACACCAGAAACGGCAGCGAGCCGATGATATAGGCCGATGCCTTCGATTCCGATGACATCGCCTTGATCTTGAGCTTCATCTGGCTGCGCTGGCGCAGCACATTGGCGAGATTGGCGAGCGTTTCGGCAAGGTTGCCGCCGGTTTCGCGCTGAATGGCGATCGAAATGACGAAAAACTGGAATTCGGGCGTGCCCAGCCGGTCGGCGGTTTCCTGCAACGCCTGATCCATTGTCTTGCCGATCTTCATTTTGTCGGAGATCGAGCGGAATTCAACGCCGACCGGGCCTTCGATCTCGTTGGCGACGACCGCCATCGTCTCGGTGATCGGCAAGCCCGATCGCAGACCGCGCACCAGCAATTCAATGGCGTCGGGGAATTTGGCGTTGAACTTGGCGATGCGCCGCTTGATCACGGTGCCGACGAACCAGTGCGGCAACCCCACGCCGACCACCAGGCCGACAAACAGCGCCAGCAGCAGCGGCATCCCACGCAGGATCAGCAAAGTCGCAGGGACGACGACCATGCCTGCGGAAACCATGCCATATTGGCCCACCGTCCAGGTGCGACCCGTCATCGACAACCGCTTCTTGAGCAGCGCGGGGTTGGGCAGGAGGCGCATCACCGCTTCATCCACCCGCGTATTGCGGCCGGTGGCGATGCGGCGTTCGATCTGGGCTTCGATGATCGCGGACCCGGCGCCATGCCGCCCGCGCACGGCGGTCAACCGCCGGTTCAACGCGCGCTGCGGCGACGGCCCGCTAAAAGCGAGCACGATCATGCCCAGGGCGATCACCGCGGCTGCGGCCATGATGATAATCGGCATCATCGGCATTTGCCTGTCTGTCCCCGGTTACGCGTCATCGTTGTTCGTTCGGGCGGTCGGCCGGAAAGGGGCCGACGCCATGCGTCATTTCTTCTTGCCGACCTTTGGCATGATCGATTTGAGGTCGGCGAATTTGCCAAGCAGCGACTGGCCCGGCTCTTTACCCTTCGCGCTCTTGGCCTTGCCGGGCTCGTCGCTATTGGCGGCACCGTCGAGAGCGTCGATCAACTGCTGGGCCATCAGGTAGAGCGGCTGGCCGGTCTTGCTGCCCTTGCCGGCTTCGGCGAAAGACTTGCCAAGCTTTGCCGCCTGCGCCGCGAGCTTCTGATCGAACGGCACCACGTAATCGACCTTGCGCTCGATCGAGCTTTCAAAATCCTTGCGCGAAATTTCGAGCTGCGGGCTGTTATGAACCTTGTTCGCCAGAATCACGATGTCGGATTGGGGAGCGTTGGACTTCATCCATGACAGCAGGCGGATCGTGTCACGGGCCGAAGCAAGCGTAAGTTCGGTGACGATCACCGTTGCATTGACGTCGGCCATCAGATGCGGGTGCTGGACCAGCATCAGCCGCGGCAAGTCGGTAATGGTGCACTCGAACGCGCTGCGCATCTCGTCCTGCAGCTGGTAGAATGCGGATCCGTCGCTCAATATGGGCGCGTTGATCGGCGCTTCGGCGGACAGGATCGCCAGCTTGTCATTGGCCTTCACCATCGCGCGTTCGATGAACAGCCCGTCGATGCGGCTGGGATTTTCGATCGCGTCGGTCAGGCCACGACCGGGTTCCAGGTCAAGCGCGAGTGCGCCCGTGCCGAAATGAACGTCGAGGTCCAGCAGCGCGGTGGTGCGGGAAATCTTGGTGCTGGTCAGCCAGGCGAGCGACGTGGCGACGCTCGACGCGCCGACCCCGCCG
>JBOFDB010000120.1:0-2198 GCA_051646545.1 Sphingomonas sp. | reverse complement strand
TCGCCGACGAGCCGGTGTCGGCGCTCGATCCGTTCAACGCCAATGGCGTGATGAACGCATTGGTCGCCGCCAATCGTGATCGCGGCATCACCGTGCTGGTCAACACCCACACGATCGATCTGGCGCGGCGCTATTGTCGGCGACTGATCGGCATGCGCGCCGGCCGCATCGTGTTCGATGGTCCTCCCGCTGAATTCGACCAGCGGACCGAGGACGAGGTATTTGGCAACGCACCATTAAGGCCCGCTGCATGAACCAATCGCCACGACTAACCAATCTGCCCGTTCAGGACGGCGGCTTTTATGTCAAGCAGCACCTGCCCGAACGCCACCATTCGCGCGGGGAAATTGATCCGTCACCGGTAATCGATCCCGATGCGATGATCCGCGACACCGTGCTCGGCCCCTGGACGCAAGTCGGTGCGCGCTGCTCGCTCGTCGAGGTCAGCTTCGGCGCGTATAGCTACATCGTTGCTGACGCGAGCGCGATTTATGCCGAAATCGGCAAATTCTGCTCGATTGCCCAGGCTGCGCGGATCAACCCTGGCAACCACCCGCTGCACAAGGCGGCGCTGCACCACTTTACCTATCGATCGATCGCTTATGATGTCGGTGATAGCGATGATGCTGAGTTCTTCGAATGGCGCCGCGCCCATCGCGTCACCCTGGGACATGATGTTTGGATCGGCCACGGCGCGGTGGTATTGCCCGGCGTGTCGATTGGCACCGGCGCGGCGATTGGTGCGGGCGCCGTCGTGTCGCGCGACATTCCGCGCTTCGCGGTCGCGGTCGGCGTGCCGGCGCGGCCCATCCGCGATCGTTTCCCGGAAGCTGTCCAGCAGGGGTTGCTTGATCTCGCCTGGTGGGACTGGGAGCATGATCAGCTGCGCGCGGCACTTGCCGATTTTCGCGCGCTCGGCGCGGCCGAGTTTGTCGCCAAATATCGGGGTTAGCGCATGGCGGGCGTGTTTCTGCCGGTGGTGGGACCGAGCGGCGCCGGCAAGGACACCTTGATCGACGCGGCCCGTCGCCATCTTGCCGACGATCGCCGCTTTCATTTCGCCCGCCGGGTGATCACGCGTCCGGCGGATGCGGGCGGCGAAGCCCATCTTGCGGCGACGATGGCGACGTTCGACGCGCTGGAAGCAGCGGGGGGCTTTGCGCTGTCGTGGCGCGCCCACGATCTGGCCTATGGCATTCCGGTCGCAGCTGATGATGAATTGGCAAACGGCCGCCACGTTATCGCCAATCTGTCGCGCGGTGCCATTGGCGCGGCAGCGGCGCGTTATCCAGCCATATGCGTGCTGCATGTGACCGCACCGCCGGAACTATTGCGCGCGCGCCTGTCGGCTCGCCAGCGTGAGGGGGCCGGCGGCCAAGCCGCGCGCCTCAACCGAGTTGCCACCGTTCCCGCTGGTGTGCCGGTGATCGACATCGTCAATGACGGATCGATCGAGCTTGGCGCGCGCCGATTGCTCGATGCGCTTCAGGCCGTGGCGGAAAGCGGCGCGCGGTAACGGACGCGAAAGGGCAGTCCAGCTTCGGGCTGCTCAAACAGGCAAATGGCGTCAACGATCAGCGGTTCTGCGATGACCGGCGCGAAATATTCCGTGAGGAGCGCCGCAATCTCAGGCTGCTCGTGCGGCGGCAGGCGACCCGTCAGCGTGAAGTGGAGCCGAAACGCGTCGAGGACATAGGGATAGCCCCAGGTCGCGAGATGGGCCTGTTCACGCTCGCTCAACCCTGCCGCCAGGCGACGATCAATTTCGGCGCGATTGAGGGGCGCGCGAAACGGTTCGAATGCAGCCAGGGCATCCGCGTGAAGCGTTGCAATTGCGGCGCTTGGCTGCCGCTCCACCAGCGCGAGAAAGCTGCCCAGCGCCGCTACGTGCAGATCGATGGCAAAGGGTGCGCGCTGCTTGGCGAAATCGTCAGCGGCCGCGCATAACGCCTCGACCGACGCGCCCGCCCCGAGCCGAAATGGCGCCTTGATCGTCGCATGGAAGCCATAATGCCGCGCTTCGGCGGTCATGGCATCGGCGCGCAGGACATCGATACCGGTGGGCCCCACATAGGCGATGTCGCAATCCCGTTCGGCGTCGCGCCCCAGCCAGGCGCTGGCGACGCGCCACAAGCGCGTGTCGGGCGCAGGCGCAAGGTAAATGGCATAGCGCGCGCTCATCGCTCAGGCGACGCGGC
>JBOFDB010000554.1:0-11867 GCA_051646545.1 Sphingomonas sp. | reverse complement strand
GCGGCCGGAGAGCGCATCTATAAATTCACCGGCAAGCTCGTCCGCGCCGATCGCCTGCCCGCCGACATGACCGGCCCGCGCGACCATTATGTGCAAGTGGCGCCTGATGAATATCTGGGGCCATCGGGGCGGATCGACGACCTCATCAACCATAGCTGCGCGCCCAATGCCGGTGTGCGTTATGGCGAGGACGGCGTCGCGCTGATCGCGGTGCGCGACATCGCGGTCGGCGAGGAAATCACCTGGGACTATTCCACTACGCTTGCCGACGGCAACTGGCACATGATCTGCCAGTGCCGCAGCCCGGACTGCCGCCGCGTGATCGGCAATTTCGACACGCTGCCGGTGGAACGGCAAGCCTGGTATCGCGAGCGGGACCTGGTGGCGCCTTATCTGCGCGAGGTGACGAAAGGGGAGGTAGCGGCTTAGGGGGCGCTCAATTCGCGTCTTTAAGACTTAGGCTCAATCAAACGGCGCCGCAATGTTTGGGTTGTAGTTTCGCTCTCAATGGTCCCGTCGGCCTTTTTCGTCTGCGTTTTTGTAACCTTTGTTAGTTGGGTCCATTTACCCGACCCATCCGCATCAATGCTCACTTCAATTGTTCCAGATACAGCGTCTTTGGCATGTGCGGCGAGCGCGGCTTCTAACGTGATCGGCTGGCGAGAAATTTCACCAACAACGACGTCGGCTTGGGCGCGGTTTCGCTGCACGGCTTGGGGATCGATCGCCAACGTCGCTGCGAAAGTGGAGACTGTTGAAGTGGCAGGTTTTTTTGTCAGCGGAGCAGGTGCGGCCGCGTATGCATCCTGATATAGAGCTGCTTCTCGCAACTCGGGCAGTTCAGGATCAAATACCCGAACCGTGTCGATGACGGTCTGCGGATCACACTCGACGCGAAAAGCATTCCAGGTGAAGAACCAATGGCCGCATGCTTCGCGGGTCATCTTATAACGGCTCAACCACTCATTGACGCGCCTTCCTAACTCTGACGCGTTGAGTAATTTTGCGGGGCCTTCACGAGGAAAAAACACTTGGGCTGGAAATTGCCATGTTTGCTGTCGGCTTTCCGCTGAGGCTCCTCGTGGAAAGTCGAACACTGCTTGAAGGCCATCTGGCCTGACTGCTTCAATTCGCTCGATAATTGCGTCTTGATCGTGGGAACTTCCGGTCGATCCGTTGGGGCCTTGCCTGGCAGAGTCCCTGACCAGAATAATTTCATAGGTTTCGCCCGCGCGAAATTTAGCCTTTGGCTCATCCGCAGCCGCTAAAAAGAAGGGAAGAGGGACCAAGGCGGCAGGCAGGAGTAACTTCATCCGTTTATAGTGCTGAATTAACGAGCTCGTCGCAATGGCGTACAGATGCAACTGGCCGATGTCATATCGATTAGCCGACCTAAGCCGCCAGCCCCACGCTCTCCGCCCCCGCCGTCTTCAGCGTCAGCAGCGCGACCGCGCCGCAGCCCTTGCCGTCGCTTTCGAGCCGCAAAGCGCCGTCCATCGCGGTCATCGAGTTGGCGCACCAGTGCAGGCCCAGGCCGCCCGATTTGTGCGCGCGGGTGGAATAGCCGCGCTGGAACAGGGTCGCCGCGACCTCGGGCGAAAAGCCTTCGCCATTGTCGCGGATGGCGATGATCGTCTGGTCGCCTTGGCACGCGATGCTGACCGAGATCCGCCCCTCGCGCACGCCTGCCGCCGCGATCGCTTCTGCCGCGTTGCCGAACAGATTGCCGACGACCTGGCTCAGGATCACGCGGTTGGCCAGCACGAGGTGGCTGCCTTGCGGATAATCGAAGGCGATGCGCGCACCGCTGCCGTGCCGCGCGATATTGGCGTTCTGGGCGATCAGCTCGCTGACGTCGCAGGGGCTGAGCGGCGGGCGCTCATGCGCCACGGCCTGTTGGGTGCCGATAATTTCGAGCACATGCTGGAGCGCGGCGCGGCCTTCGCCCAAGGCACCGCGCTGCGCCTCGCGCGCCTGCGCTTCGGCGGTAACTGCGGCTGCAACGAAAGCAGCGAGCTTCTGCCGGCGCGCGGGCGGAATGTCGTCGCGCGCGAGTTCGCCGAGTGCACGCTCGACCATCGCCTGGTCGATCGGCGGCGCCTGGGCAATGCCGCGCGAAATGATCGTACTGATCGGCGAGAGCGCGTTGCGGACGTTATGCATCACCGCCACCGCGCTTTCGCTCTTGCCGAGCGCGAAGCTTTGCACCTCGACCTGCTCGCGCAAGTCCTTCAATTGGTGCAGCATCGAATTGAAGCTTCTCCCAAGCGAACCGATTTCGTCGGCGCGCGGCGCCTGGTCGAGCGGGCTCAGCGAGCCGGACGCCGTCACACTCTGCATGTGTCGCTCGACCTGGTGGAGCGGCGCCAGCACCAGCCGCGCGATCATCCGCCGCAGCACGAACAATACGATGATCAACAGCACGCTGGTGCCCGCCACCGCGAGCAGCAGCATCCGCTGGCCGAGCAGCGACACGTTGCGCGCGACGTTGAAATGCACCGCCGCGACCGCGTGACCGTTTATTCCGAAAATGGGCACGGAGATGCCCATCTGGCCATAATGCGGCGTGATCACCGGCGCATCGGCGGCGCCCGACGCTTCGAGCAGCGCGTGCAGCTGGAGCAGGGTTGAGAGCCGTTCGGAGGTGAGCGGCCGCGCCATCAGCACATAGCCGCGCGGCGTGCCCGATCCGTCGCTGCGGCGGACTTGCGCGACCGCCATCGCCGCGATCACCGGGCCGATCCGGGTGTAGAAGGCCGCGGAGCTGTGGCCATGCAGCGCGCGGGCGAAATCGATATGGCCGATCCGCGCGATCAATGCCGCGCGCATGGCCGGCGCATCGGTGCCGTGCGCGAGATCGAGCCAGCGTGCGATCACGATGCGCCCGTCATTGCCGACATAGGCCATGCCGGTGACGGCAAGGTTGGTCATCGCCAGCGGCGAGAAGCTTTCGCGCTCGAACGCCGGGTTGGGGTGGCCCATATAGTCGTAGCTGGAATTCCAGTCGCCATAATCGCGGACCGAGGTTTCCGCCTTGGCGAGATAATCGCTCAGCGCCGCGCGGGTGCGGTCGACATGCGCGTCGATTTCCCTGGCCTCGAGCTGGTTGAAGCTGGGCGTAATGACGGCGGCGAGCAGCAGCGTGATGGCGATCGCCCCGGCTAGGCCGACCGCCGTCAGGATGATGAGCAGCTTGGCGCCGAGTGACGCGGGGGAGGGCGGAAGTTTCATCATGACGATCTGATCAATGACAATCCGTTCGTCCCGAGCGAAGTCGAGGGACGGGCGAGAGGGCCCGTGTCTCGACTGCGCTCGACACGAACGGAGGAAAATAAGCGGCCCACTTTGAGCGGTTCAGCTCAACCGTGCGTGCCGGTTGCGGGCGTCACCACCAGCGGCGCATCGCCGGGATCGTCCTTGCCCTGGATATAGCGCGCCGCCGCCATTTCGCGGGCGAGTTCGGCGCGGACCGGCCTTGAGAAATAATAGCCCTGGCAGTGGCTGGCGCCCGCCACGCGCAGCGCCTGCAACTGCGCTTCGGTCTCGACGCCTTCCGCCACCACGCCCAGCCCGAGTGCGCGGCCGAGATGGACGATCGAATGCACGATCGCGGCGCTCTCGCGTTCACGGCCCATGCCGTCGATGAAGCTCTTGTCGATCTTCAGGCAATCAAGCGCGAATTTGCGGATATTGTAGAGGCTGGAATAGCCCGTGCCGAAATCGTCGAGCGCGATGCGGAAGCCCATCTGCCGCAGCTTGTAGAGCGTATCGGCGGCGCGATCGGCATCGTCGAAGATCGCGGTTTCGGTAATCTCGATCTGCACGCGCCCCGGCTCGACGCCGGCATGCTGGACCCGCTCCATCAGCCGCCCGACGAAATTCTGGCGGCGGAACTGGCGCGGCGAGAAATTGACCGAGACATATTGGCCGGGCCAATGGTCCAGCTCCTTCAGCGCCTCGGCCAGCACCCAGTCGCCGAGCTCGTGAATCAGGTTCGATTCCTCGGCGATGGGGATGAACATGGCGGGCGAGATCGGGCCGAACTCCTCGGTATTCCAGCGCAACAGCGCCTCAAAACCGGTAATTTCCAGGTCATGGCCGGCGACGATCGGCTGATAGGCAAGGCTGAGTTCGCCCGCCGCAATCGCCCCGCCCAAGCCGCCTTCGATGCGGCGGCGGAAGCGGATCGATTCGTCCATGCTCTCGTCAAACAAGCGGACGACCCCACGCCCGGCGCGCTTGGCCTCGTTGAGCGCAAGGTCGGCACGGCGCATCACGTCGACGGGGTCGCGCACCGGCTGTGCTTCGGACACGACCACGCCCACCGACGCGCCGACCTGGACCGAATGGCCCATCACCTTGAACGTGCCCGAGCAGGCGCGCAGCATCAGTTTGCAACCCATCACGGCGGCATCGTCGCCGGGCGTATCGAACAGCACACCGAATTCGTCGCCGCCCAGTCGCGCGATGATGCCGCCTTCGGGTACCGAGCGGGCGAGCAGCGCGTACATCTGGCGGATCAACTCGTCGCCGGCGAGATGGCCAAGCGTGTCATTGACCAGCTTGAAGCGATCGAGATCGACCATGGCCACCGCAAACCGCCCCTGGCCGCGCGCTCGCTCCGTCAGCGCATATTGGAAAGCGAGGCGATTGGGCGCATCGGTCAGCGAATCATGGTTCGCCATGTGGCGGGCATGGCTTTCATTGGCGGCAAGCTCCGCGCTTTGCGCTTCCAGCGTCACCACCTGCTCGGCCAGCTGCGCGCGGGCAGCGGCGAGTTCCCTGTCGAGGCTCCAGCGCTTGCCGAGCGCCGTCGCCGTCTGGGTGATTTCGGCGACTTCAAAGGGCTTGGCGATATAGAAGATTTTGTCGGCGGGGCCGGCTTCCTTGGAAATCTCGATCGGTGAGAAATCGGAATAGCCCGTCACGATGACGAGGTTGATATCGGGATCGAGCGCGCGGATGCGCTTGGCGGTTTCCTTGCCGTCGATGCCGGGCGGCATGCGCACGTCGATGAACGCGACCGCGAAGGGATCGTTCTGGGCAAGCGCCACTCGCACTGCCTCGACCGCGTCGAGACCCTGCTGGCAATGCGTCAGGATGGGCGCATCGGCATCATCGACGGGGGCGGCAGGCGCATCATCGTCGCCGAACAGCTCGGCCGCCATGGCGTGGAGTGCATCGGCCTCACCCGCATCGGCAGGGGCGAAGCAGCGGCGATAGCTGTCGTGCATCGCGGGTTCGTCATCGACGATCAATATGCGCACAGGGCACCCCCGTTTAGCCGCGCGCCAGGCGCGGGCATGGTCCAATAGCTGAAGGGAAAATCGTCCGGCCCATCGCTGGGGCGAGCGGGCAGGATCGGCAGGGGCGCGGTCGGGCAGATACGCACCGCAGGCATCGGCGCGCCCGATGGCCCGGCCCGATATCCCCTGCGTCGGCAAAACGCCGTGTGCTCCATCCACCCAAATCCCCAGATCGTTACGGTTAGAGGGAGGTAAGCGGGTTGGGTTAAAGGGGCGTAAATGATGATTGGGACTGGGCAGAATTCCTCCCCCGCCAGGGGGAGGTGGCAGGCGAAGCCTGACGGAGGGGGTGGAAGCCTCAAAGGCTCTTGGGGGCCGCCCCCTCCGTCGCTTGCAGCGACACCTCCCCCTGGCGGGGGGGGAGGCTGTTGCCCGCTCAAACCCCCGGCAGCGCCTGTGCTGCCACGCCCCAGCCATCGGCCTCGGCCGCTTCCGCCGCCTCGATCACCGCGTCGATATCCGTCACTTGCAACAACGCCGCGCTGGCCGCGTCGTTCAGCGCGTCCCAGCTTAGCGGCACGGCGACCGGGGCGTTTTCGCGTTCGCGGGCGGAAAAGGGCATGACGGCGGTCGCGCCGCGCTGGTTGCGCAGCCAGTCGATGAAGATGCGCCCCTTGCGCTTGGCCTTGCTCATCACCGCGACGAAGCGGTCGGGCTGGTCAGCCGCGACCGCGAGCGCGAAGCGATGGGCAAAGTCCTTGACCGCGGGCCACGCCGCGCTCGCATCGAGTGGCACCACCACATGCACGCCTTTGCCGCCGGTCAGCATCGGGAAGCTGACCAGCCCCATCCCCGCCAGCAAATCGCGCAGATGCACCGCCGCATGGCGCACCTCGGCGAAATCGACGCTGGGGTCGGGATCGAGATCGATGATCAGCCGATCGGGATGCTCGATATCATCGGCTCGCGCGCCCCAGCCATGGAACTCGATCGTCCCCATCTGCACGCAGGCCAGCACCCCTTCGGCATCGTCGACATAAAGATAATCGGCGGTGGCACCGTCGCTCTCCTGGATGGGGATATGGTGGATCGCGTCGCCGAACGTGCCCGAGTCATGCTTCTGGAAAAAACAATGCTTGCCGCGCCCCTGGGGGCAGCGAACCAGGCTGATCGGGCGATGCGCAGCCCAGCGCAACATATAGGGCGCAATCGCGGTGTAATAATCTGCAAGCTGCTGTTTGGTGATGCCGGCTTCGGGGAAGATGACGCGATCGGGATGGGTGATCTTCACGCTTGTCGGTGCGGGTGCCGGACGCTCGCGCACGACTTGCCGGGCGGGCTTGTCATCGCGCAGGCCGATAAAGCTTGCATGGCGGACGACATTGTCGGGGGTGAATTCCGCATAAGCGATTTCGGCGACGAGCACCGGCTTCACCCAGTGCGCGCCACGGGCGGCGGGGCGGGGGACGGCGGCAGCGGGCTTGTCAATCACCAGCTTCTCCAGCCGGGCGCGAAGCTGTTCCATCAACGCGGCGTCAAATCCGGTGCCGACCTTACCCGCATAGCGCAGCGCATCGCCCTCGCGCACCGCCAGCAACAGCGATCGGAAACCGCGCCCCTTGTCACTCGCAGACCAGCCGATGATAATGAATTCCTGCCGCTGCACGCATTTCACTTTCAGCCAGGCGGGGGTCCGTCCGCTACGATACGGCGCGTCGCATCGCTTGGAGACGACGCCCTCCAGCCCCTTGGCGCACATCGCCTGAAACAGCGCCTCGCCCTTGCCCGTGACATGATCGGCATAGCGGATTGGCCCGGCATCGACGAGCAACGGCTGCAGCGCGGCCTTGCGCTCGATAAGCGGCCCGGATTTCAGGTCTTCGCCATCGAGCAGCAGCAGGTCGAACGCCATCATGGTCAGGCCATGCCCGCCCGCCTCAATCGCGTTTTTCAGCAGGGCGAAGTCAGGGCGGCCTTCGGGATCATAAGCGACAATCTCGCCGTCGATCAGCGCGCGACGGACGGGCAGGGTGCGGGCGGCCCCGGCGATATCAGGAAAGCGATCGGTCCAGTCGAGGCCCGACCGGGTGTAGAGCTTCACTGCCCCATCGGCGATCGCGGCAAGGCAGCGATAGCCGTCATATTTCATCTCGTGCAGCCAGTCGGGGCCGGTGGGAACGCTGTCGACCAGCGTGGCGAGTTGGGGTTCGACGAAAGGAGGCAGACTTGGGGGTGGGGCCGTGCCTCGGGCGACTGGCTTGTTGGAACGCCCCACCCCAACCCCTCTCCTGAAGGGGAGGGGCTTAGTTCCCGCTTTCCGCGCCGCCACCCCTGCCGCAATCTCGTCCATCGTCCGCCCGGTCGCGACGCTGGTCAGCGCCCGGGTGATCAGGCTGTCGCCACGGCCCGCTTCGCCATCGTCGATTTTGCGGAGCAGCCAATTTTCGTGTCGCTCGCCGGGCTTGGCCTTGATGCGCACCAACAGCCATTCGCCCTTCATCCTCTGCCCGTGGAGGATGAAGTGGAGGTGCCCGTCCTCGATATCGCTGGCGTGCTTGCCGGGGATCGGCTCCCAACTGCCCCGGTCCCACAGCATGACGGTGCCGCCACCATATTGGCCCTGCGGAATAATGCCTTCAAACCCGCCATAGCTGATCGGGTGGTCCTCGGTCCTGACCGCGAGCCGCTTGTCGGCGGGGTCGAGGCTCGGGCCGCGTGTCACCGCCCAGCTTTTAAGGACACCGTCCATCTCCAGCCGGAAATCCCAGTGCAGCCGCCGCGCCGCGTGTTTCTGGACTACGAAGCTGTTGCACTGGGCAGTGCCCGCCTCACCCGCTGGCTCGGGCGTGCGCGCAAAATCGCGCTTGGCGTTATAGTCGGCGAGCGTTTGGGGGTGGGGCATGGGGGTCTTAACGGACCGATACCCATCCCGTTCGTCCCGAGCGAAGTCGAGGGACGGGACGTCTCACAGAGTTTTTCCGAGCGTGTCTCGACTTCGCTCGACACGAACGGAATGACGGAATAGCCACACCCATCACCTCACGCCCGTTTGCGCCGGGCACGCGGCGCCGGGGCAGCCTCAGGCGCGCGGTCGAGCGATTTCTTGAGCGCCGCCATCAGATCGACGACATTGGTGCCGCGCGGCGCGGCGCTTTCGTCTTGGGTATCGACAATCTTGCGGCCCTTGGCCTTCAGCTTGCGCTGGACCAGGTCGCGCAACGCATCGACATAATGGTCGCGGAACTTGCCGGGATCGAACGCCGCCGCCTTTTTGGCGATCAACGTCTGCGCCAGGTCGAGCAGGTCGGCATCAGGCTCGACATCGGGGATGTCGCGGAAATAATTTTGCGCTCGCTGCAATTCATCGGCGTAGCGCAGGGTTTCCATCACCATCCCCCGCCCGCACGGCTTCAGGCTGACGACATATTCGCGGCCCCGCATCGCGAGCTGGCCGATACCGACAGTCTTTGACCGCCGCATCGCCTCGCGCAGCACGACATAGGCTTCTTCGGCGAGCTGGTCAGCCGGGACAACATAATAGGGCTTTTCGAAATAGATGAGGTCAATCTCGCCCGCGTCGACGAACTGGGTCAATTCCAGCGTGCGTTTCGATTCCAGGCGCAGCGCGTCGATCTCGTCATCGTCGAGCAGGACGTAACTGCCCTTTTCATATTCGAAACCCTTGTGAATTTCGGCAGGGTCGACGGGGCCGATGCCGGTCACGACCTTTTCATAATGGATCGGCTTGCCGCTCGGCTCGTGGATTTGGCGAAAGCTGATCGCGGCGCCCGATCGTGTCGCCGTATAGACCTCAACCGGGATCGAGACGAGCGCCAGCCTGATCTGTCCCTGCCAATATGCCCGCGCCGCCATTGCCGTGTTCGCCTTGTTGGGTAGGGGCGAAAATGCGTGGGCGCGGGGCCGGGTTCCTTGATTATTCGATACGGCTGACGGCGAACCCCCGGCGCTGCAGCATGGCGAGAACCGAGTGCGCGCCGACCAGATGCCCGGCGCCCACCGCAATGAACACGCGGCCCGGACGCTGCAGGCGCGCTGCGATCCATTCCGCCCAGCGACGGTTGCGCGCCGTGATCAGCCGTTCGGCAAGCCGGGGCTGGTCGCCGAAGGTGGGGGCGAGCGCGGCGTTGAGGCGATGAAGGTCGCCCGCTTCCCAGGCGCTCCGGGTGGCGGCATAGCCGCGCACCGGGTTAGCCAGTTCGGTGAGCGTCGCGGCAAGCAGCGTGCGCTGGTCGGGCTCGGCCAGGCCATCGAACAGCGCGAGCTGACCATCAACGGTTTCCAGCGCGCGCTGTGGCTTGCCGGCGGCCCGCGCCTGATCGGCAAGCACGGCTTCGGGGGCATTATCGCGCCGGGCATCGGCGCTTTTCGCGCTTGCGGTGCCAAGCAACACCGCCAGCGCCCAGGTTTTGAGACGGGCGGCTTGATCATCGGTCACGCCCGCCGCTGCCAGGGCGCGCGCCAGCGCGGGGCGATTGCCGGGGGCAACGCGGTCCTGTGCGGGCACGGGCGGGTCGAGCCGCGCCATTGCATCAAAATCATTGCCGCTGCCGCGAAACTCGGCATCGGATATTTCGGTGACGAGCGTATCGGCCTGGGCAAGTGCCGCCCGGATGGGGGGCGTCTGCCAATCGACGCCATCGGGCAGGGCGTGGATCGTCCCGAACAGCCAGATCGTGGTATCGGCATCACGCACCACAAACAACGCCGGCCGCGCCGGGGAAGGGCGCGGCCGGTTGCAGGCAGCGGGGGTCAAGGCCGCTGCAAGCAGGGCGAGCGCGGGGGCAATCGCTCGCCAAGAGGGCGTGCGCGGGATCAATAAGCGATCCGCTGCGCCTTGACGTGATATTTGGCCTCCAGCTGGGCCTGGACGCTGTTGGGCCCCGCCAGATGGCCCGCGCCGACCGCGATGAAGATCGTTCCCGGCTGCTTCAGCCGCTGGTCGATCCAATCGGCCCAGCGCGCGTTGCGATCCGTCAGCAAGGTCTTCACGATCAGCGGGCTTGCGTCAAAATCGCGGTTGAGCAACTCGGCGAGCTTGTCGGGCTGACCTTTGGCCCAGTCATCGACCATCTCGTTGATCGTGCCGTCGAACGTGTCGAGTTCCTTGATGCCGGACAGCAGGAACTTGATCTGCTCGTCCTGGGGCAGATCGGCGAAATAATGCAGCTGCTGCGTCAGCGTCTCGAGGCCGATGACCGGCTTGTGCTCGGCCTTGGCGGCGGCATCGAGCGACTTTTCCACGCCATTGTCGGCGCTATAGCCTGCCCGCTGCAACTGGATTTGCGACAGGGTGACCGACGCGAACCAGGGTTGCAGCGGATCAAGCGCGGCAGGGGGCAGGCCCATTTTGGTGAGCGCCGCGGCATAAGTGGGGCGATCCTTTTCGGGGATTTTGGCGGTCAGCGTCGTGCTGGTATCGATTGCCAGCGGCTTGACGATCGCCTGGGTCTCGGCCTGATCGGTTGGCAGCGTGATTTCGAGGACGAGCTGGTCCGATTTGTCGAACGCGGTCTTCACCGCTTCGTCAAACCAGCTCAGCCCCGGCTTCAGCACATGGATGGTGCCGAACAGATAGATGGTGGTGTCCTTGTCCTTCACCACCCACAAGGCGGGATCGGCATCGACCGTCTTGGCGGGGGCAGGCGCGGGTGCGGGTGCGGGGGTGGGTGCAGTCTGGGCCAAGGCGGGGCCAGCCAGCAGCAGCGCGCAGGCGGCCGTGGCGTTCAACAAACGCTTGATCATATCATCTCCTTCCCTTGAATGGTGTGGACCAGGCACGACGGTGATGTCGCCCTAACCCCTCAACTTTCCGATAACGAAGGCGGCGATCATGCCGACATAGCCCAGGCTGAAGATGCCAATCGGGCTGGGCTGTGGCAGCAAGCCGCCCGCCGCGAGCAATTGCCAGGCCGGATAACCGCCCAGCACCGCGAACAATCCCGCCGTCATCGCCTCCAGATTGCGCCGGACCTTCAGCTCGTCGACCTGGCCGAACATGTAGAGCGGCAGCCCGACCAGCCCAATGATGAACCCCAGCGCCAGCAGGATGGCGACGGGGGCGCTCAACGTCAGCTTGGTGGGATCAAACCAGCCATTGGTGGTGGCGTGGCCTTTGGCGACAGCGGCGCCGATCACGCCACCCAGCACGCCGCCAAATACCCCGCAGCCGATCGACACCATGCGCGTATAGCGCTCGCGCTGGCGGCTGATCCGCTCGCCCGGGCCGATTTCGCGCCTGTCAGTCATTGCCTTCGCCGTCATCGAAAATCTCCTCGATCCGCATCTCGAACAAACGGCCGATCTTGAAAGCGAGGGGGAGTGACGGGTCGTATTTGCCCGTCTCGATCGCGTTCACCGCCTGGCGCGACACGCCCAGCCGACCGCCCAGTTCAGCCTGGCTCCAGTCGCGTTCGGCGCGCAGCACTTTCAGTCGGTTCTTCATCGGCTCCATCATCGCCATGTCGACCACCTTGTGTCAAGTGACACTGACTAAATGACAGCGAGTCACGACAATGTCAAGCGACCATGACTAAAGGTCGCTAAGGCCTTACGTTATTGTACCCGGACGACCCGAATGCCACGGGTACGCAGATGCTCGAT
>JBOFDB010000241.1:0-3145 GCA_051646545.1 Sphingomonas sp. | reverse complement strand
AGCCGTGGTTTCAGGGTTCTGATGATGATTTGCGCGCTGCCCGCGCCGCCGTATCGCTGCCGGTTTTGCGCAAGGACTTCATGGTCGATCCCTGGCAAGCGCATGAGGCGCGCGCGATCGGCGCCGATGCCATTTTGCTGATCATGGCGGCGCTGGACGACGCCGTTCTCGCCGAAATCGAAGCAGCGGCGATCGAATGCGGTCTCGACGTTTTGGTCGAGGTGCATGACCAGCGCGAAATGGAACGCGCCATCAAGCTCAAATCGCGGCTGATCGGCGTCAACAACCGCGACTTGCGTGATTTCACCGTCGATTTTCAGCGCACATTTGATCTGGTTGCCAAGGCGCCGCCGGGCTGCACCTTCGTCGCCGAAAGCGGCCTTGCGACGCGCGCCGACCTTGATCGGATGGCGGAACATGGCGTGCGCTGTTTCCTGGTTGGTGAAGCGTTGATGCGCGCTGACGACATCACCATGGCAACGCGTGCGCTACTCGGGGCATGAGCGCGCTCACCCATATCGACGAAACCGGCGCCGCGCGCATGGTCGATGTGGGCGGCAAGGCTGAAACGTTGCGCGAAGCCGTTGCGCAAGGCCGCATCGCCATGTCAGGCGCGGCGGCGCAGGCCATTCGCGACGGCACGGTCGCCAAGGGCGATGTGCTGGCGACCGCGCGGATTGCGGGCATCATGGCGGCGAAGCGCACGGCCGACCTCATCCCGCTCTGCCACCCGTTGCCGCTCGACCGGGTGACGATCGACCTCGCCGTCGACGACAAGGGCGTTACGGTTACCGCACGCTGCGGCTGCACCGGTCGCACCGGGGTCGAGATGGAAGCGATGACCGCCGCCAGCGTCGCGCTGCTGACGCTTTATGACATGGCCAAGGCGATTGATAAGGCGATGGTGATCGAGCAGGTTCGCCTGATCCGCAAGACCGGCGGGAAATCGGGCGATTGGCAGCGTTGATCGCATGACCACGCGGCCCGTTCTGCTCTCCGTCGCCGAAGCGCAGGCGCGATTGCTGGCGATGGCGCGGCCAGTCGCGGGCGAAATGGTCGTGTTGGTCAATGCGGCGGGTCGCTGGGCAGCGGATGACATCGTTGCCCGCCGCACCCAGCCCTATGCCGATCTATCGGCGATGGATGGCTATGCCATCCGCCATGCCGATTTGCCCGGCCCCTTCACCCAGATTGGCGAAAGCGCGGCGGGGCATCCCTTTGGCGGCGTGGTTGGTGCAGGCCAGACCGTGCGCATCTTTACCGGCGCCGCCCTCCCCAATGGTGCCGACACGGTGATGGTGCAGGAAGAGGCCCGGGTGGACGGCGCCGTCATTGCGCTGGCCGGCGATGGTCCGGGGCGGCGGGGCGCCAATGTCCGGCGTCACGGCCTCGATTTCAACGACGGTGATTTGCTGGTGGCGCGGGGCGACCGGCTGACCCCGGCGCGGCTCGCTCTGGCGGGCGCCGGGGGGCATGGCACGGTCGCCGTCAATCGGTTGATCCGGGTCGCGCTCATCGCGACGGGCGATGAACTGGTACGGCCCGGTGCGACCGTGCCCGATGGCGGCTTGCCGGAAACCAACGCCGCCATGCTGGCGGCAATGCTCGCCAATTTGCCGGTCGAGGTGATCGATCTTGGTATCGTGCCTGATCGGCTCGATGCCATGACGCAGGCATTCGCGCGTGCCCAGGCCGAGCTGATCATCACCACCGGCGGCGCTTCGGTCGGCGACCATGATCTGGTCCGCCCCGCGCTGGAAGCCGCTGGAGGCACGATCGATTTCTGGCGGATTGCGCTGCGTCCGGGCAAGCCGATGCTCGCGGGCACGCTGGGCGACGCCCTGGTCGTCGGCTTGCCCGGCAATCCCGTTTCGGCCTTTGTCACCGCCACGCTCTTCGTTCGCCCCCTGATCGCGACGCTGGGTGGCGCGCGCGACGCTCAACCGCTGATGCTCGCGGCCAGCCTTGCCGAGCCGCTTCCCGCCAATGACGGGCGGCAGGATTATCTGCGCGCGCGGGTGGCGGATGGCCGGGTCAGCGTTGCTGCTGTCCAGGACAGTTCAATGCTCCGCGCGCTTGCCGCCGCCAATTGCCTGGTGGTTCGCCCGCCCCACGCCCCGGCAGCGGCGGCGGGCGATCAAGTCGCGATTTTGCCGATCGCTTGACTTAGTTCTTTCCGTTCCCTACACGTTCGGCGTCTGTTCTGGGACGGAGGACCGCGAATGCTCACGCGCAAGCAGCACGAGCTGATCTGCTTCATTGATGACCGCCTGAAGGAAACTGGCGTCTCGCCGTCATTTGAGGAAATGAAGGAGGCGCTCGACCTGAAATCCAAGTCGGGCGTTCACCGGCTGATCAGCGCGCTGGAGGAACGCCAGTTCATCCGCCGCCTGCCCAATCGGGCGCGCGCGCTGGAAGTGCTGCGCATGCCCGAAAGCGGTCGGTCGGGCGCGGTGAAGCCTGCGGCGCCGGCACTTGCCGCCAATGTTCGCGCCGCGCCTCAACCCGCCAATGACGTTATCGAAATCCCGCTCCACGGTCGCATCGCCGCCGGTGTGCCGATTGAGGCGTTTGAAGGGCAATCGAGCCTGGCCGTGCCTGCCGCCCTGCTCGGCTCTGGCGAACATTATGCGCTGGAGGTTTCGGGCGATTCAATGGTCGACGCGGGTATTCTTGATGGCGATTATGCGCTGATCCGCCGCACCGAAGTGGCGCGCGATGGCGAGATCGTCGTGGCGCTGATCGACGAGATGGAAGCCACGCTCAAATATTTCCGCCGCGAAGGCACGATGGTCAGGCTTGATCCCGCCAATCGAGCCTATGACCCGCAGCGTTATGATCCGCGCCAGGTGCGCATTCAGGGCAAGCTTTCCGGGCTGCTCCGCCGCTACGATTGACCGGGATGACGGGCGGCGCGCGCCACGGGTGCGCGTCTCCCGGCAGGTTGACCGTCGCGACGCGGCCCGTGGCAAAGGTGATGGTGATGCCGCCGGTCTTTGCCAGGACCGTCCGGTCGAGCTTCAGCCAGCGCGGGCGGCAGGCGCGCGGCAAGCGACGATCGCTGATGACGATGTCGGCGGCAGCACAGGCGGGAATGAAAGCGGTCCAGGGCACGGGATAGGCGCTGCGCGTTGCGAGCACGCGC
>JBOFDB010000076.1:0-2147 GCA_051646545.1 Sphingomonas sp. | reverse complement strand
CGCAAATGCGAGCGCTGATTGGCGAGGCCGATGTGTTTGTGCTCAATGTGCGCGGCAAGGCGGCCGAGCGGCTGGGGCTGGATTATGAGCAGGTCCGCGTCAAAGGCGGGCAAGTGCATGATCGCGTGTCCTTTCCGCTTGGCGTACTGCGATTGCCGGGTTTGCGCGCGCGGGGCGCGCGGCAGTTCCGCAACCATGTCGGCCATTTGCTTGAGGAAGCGGGCTGGTTGGGCCGGGGGGCAGGGCTGCCGCTCTATCTGGTCGGTGGGTCGTGGCGGGCGCTGGCGCGGCTCGACATGGCGCTCCATGCCTATCCGCTGCCGATCATCCACCAATATGAAATGCCCGCCGTGGCGATTACTCGATTGAACCGCACGCTAGCGCATATCGGCAAGGGCAAGCTGCGCGCGATCCCCAATATTTCGGCGGGGCGCGTGCCGATGCTGGGGGATGCGGCGGCGATTCTGGGGGTGCTGGTCAAGCATCTCTGGTCCTCGACCACGATTGTTTCGTCCTTTGGCCTGCGCGAGGGGCTGCTCTATGGCGCGCTTGGCCCGGCGGAGCGAGCGCAGGACCCGCTGATTGTCGCGACTCGCGATGAGGGGCGGCGGCTGGGGCGCTTTGCCGAACATGGCGATCTGCTCGATGGCTGGATCGCGCCGCTGTTCGCCGATGACAGCCCCGATCATGCGCGGCTGCGCCACGCCGCCTGTCTGCTGGCCGATGTGGGCTGGCACGCCAATCCCGAATTCCGGGCGGAACGCGGCGTCGAGATTGCGCTGCACGGCAATTGGGTGGCGATTGATGCTGCGGGGCGGGCGATCATGGCGCAGGCATTGTTCACCGCGCTGGGCGGCGGCACCAGCACGCCCGATCCCCTGCCGCTGCTGGCCAGCCCCGCCGATCTTGCCCGCGCGCGGCAATGGGGGCTGGCGATGCGCCTGGGCCAGCGACTGTCGGGCGGCGTCGCGGCGCCGTTGCAGCGATCAAGGCTGGAAGCCGATGAGGCGAAGCTGACTTTGTTCCTGGAGCAGGGCGATTTGCCGCTTTACGGCGAGACGGTCGAGCGGCGCCACAAGGCCCTGGCTGCGGCGTTTGATCGTGTCGCGGTGATGGGAATCAATCTGCAATAGGGTGCCAGTCCGTGGCACCGTGATCGTCATTGCCGCGCACGCGGCAATCCATTCTGGCCGATCTGCCGGGAGAGGGACAACCGTTGGCCCCGATGGCCTCCCGCCTATGCGGGAGGGACAGGGCTTCAGTAATCAACCGACAAGCCCCGGCAATTAAGCGATGGCCTGGATTGCTTGGCTGTGCTCGCAAGCACGAGCTGATGGTCCTGGCTTAGCCGCCAGGCTAGCTGCAGGTGATGCGCGCCGCGACTTTGCCGGGGCCGAGGATGATGTTGAGCCGGTCCGTCCGGTAATCCATCGTCATCATCGCGCCGGGCGGCAAGACGCGCAACGCGCGGGCATGGGCGCGACGCTGGGCGCGCTTTGCAATGGCGTCGGTGATGACGGTGCCAACCAGATACTGAACGCGGCCAGCCTTACAGGTGGTGACGAGCGTCGGTGCCGCGGCGGGCGGCAGCGTCGCATCGGCGGCGCACGCGCAAAGCGCGGCAGGGATCAGCGCCACCATCAGGGCTCGCCGCCGCATCTATTCCTCCGTTCGCGTCATTTTGAGCTTGCCGTTCTTGACCGCAAAGCCCAGCCGCCCCTCGACCAGATCGAGCGCGTCATGGCCGAACTGATCATAGCGCCAGCCCTCCAGCATGGTGAGGCCGTCGCGCTGGCCCGCCGCAAGCGCTTCCAAATCCTCGCTGCGCGCCAGCAATTTCGGCGCGACATCAATATCCCGCGCCCGGATCTTGAGGAGCAGTTTGAGGAGATCGGCCACCAGCGCGCCGTCCTTGCCCAGCCCCGGTTTGCGATCATCGCGCGGCGGCATTTCGGCGGCGCTCAGCGGTTGGGCGTCGTCCAGCGCCGCCATCAGGCGCCCGCCAATGTCGTTCGAGGCCCATGCCGCCGAAAGCCCGCGCACCTTGGCGAGATCAGCCTGTTTGCGCGGCGGATGACCGGCGAGATCAGCCAATGTCTCGTCCTTGACGATGCGGCCGCGCGGCAAATCCTTGCCCTGCGCCTCAA
>JBOFDB010000052.1:0-2565 GCA_051646545.1 Sphingomonas sp. | reverse complement strand
ATCGCAAAATCGAGTCGCCTGCGAACAAATTCGTCTTCGCAAGACTGAATCCTATCATATGCTTGCTCTGCTGTGCCACAATCGGCACAGCGACATCGATGTCAGTCGCCGCTCTTTTGTTCGATCCCGCTGCCTGGATAGCGCTGGTAACGCTCGTCGTGCTTGAGGTGGTGCTCGGCATCGACAATCTGGTGTTCATCGCGCTGTTGTCGAACAAGCTGCCGGCGGCCGACCGCGCGCGGGTGCGGCGGATCGGCATTGGTCTGGCGCTGGGGTTGCGCCTGGTGCTGCTGTCAACCATTGCCTGGCTGGTCGGGCTGACCGCGACGGTGATTGATCTTGGCATCAGCGGCCCGCCGGGCGCGCATGGCGAGCCGAGCTTTGAAACCGCGCTGTCGGCGCGCGACCTGATCCTGATCGCGGGCGGCCTGTTCCTGTTGTGGAAGGCGACCAAGGAAATCCATCACAGCATCGATCCTGTCCCGTCCGACGCACTGCTCGACAAGCGCCCCGGCCCGGCCAAGGCGGCGGCGATCAGCATCGGGTCGGCCATCGCGCAGATCCTGTTGCTCGACCTGGTTTTTTCGATCGATTCGATCCTGACCGCGGTCGGCATGACCGATCAGCTGCCGATCATGATTGCCGCGGTGGTGGTGGCGGTTGGCATCATGCTGATCGCCGCCGATCCGCTGGCGCGCTTCATCGAACGCAACCCCAGCGTGGTGATGCTGGCGCTCGGCTTTCTGCTGATGATCGGCATGGTGCTGGTGGCGGAGGGCTTTGGCGCGCATGTGCCCAAAGGCTATATCTACACCGCCATGGCCTTTGCGACGGCGGTCGAGGGCCTCAACATCGCAGCGCGCAGGCGGCGGGGGGCGGGCTGAGCCGGTTCCCCTTCCTCAAGGGGAGCGTTTAGGCGGCCACGACCATTGAGGTTGCGCCGATTCGCGGCTAGGCGCTGCCGCCATGGCTGTTTTCCTGCATGAAGAAGATTTGCCCGTCGGCGTGCTGGCGCCTGGCGCGGTCGCGGTCGATACCGAGACGATGGGGCTCATCACCCCGCGCGACCGGCTGTGCGTCGTCCAGATTGCCGATGGCCGGGGGGACGAGCATCTCATCCGCTTTGCGCCGGGCAGTGATTATGCCGCGCCCAATCTGAAGGCGGTGCTGGCGGATCCCGAACGGCTGAAGCTTTATCATTTCGCGCGGTTCGATCTGGCGGCGATCCGCCATTATCTGGGCGTGGTAGCGGCGCCGGTTTACTGCACCAAAATCGCCTCGCGACTGGTGCGCACCTATACCGATCGCCATGGCCTGAAGGATCTGGTGCGCGAACTGCTCGGCACCGAGATATCAAAGGCGCAGCAATCGTCCGATTGGGGCGGCCCCGAATTGTCCGACGCGCAGCGCGATTATGCGGCATCCGATGTGCGCTACCTCCACGCCATGCGCGAAGAGCTTGACCGGCGATTGGCGCGCGAAGGGCGCACCGCGCTCGCCCAGGCCTGTTTTGACTTTCTGCCGGCCCGTGCCGAGCTTGATCTGGCCGGCTGGCCTGAAATCGACATTTTCGCGCATATATAGGCGGCCATGTCCGATCTTGCCCTTCGCGTCCGCTCCGAACGTCGCCTCTGGGCGCGGCCGGGGAGCAATCATGACGGGGTGGTCAAGACGCTGAGGACGACCTTGCCGGTGTTGATCGGCGTGCTGCTCGCCTTTCTGGTGGTGGCGCCGGTGTTGGTTGGCGGCGATGTCAGCTTCGTGCTCGACAAGAACAAGGTCGCCATCGCGCGCGAGCGTATGCGCGTCGAGCACCCGGTCTATCGCGGCGAGGATGACAAGGGCCAGCCCTTCGCGATCCGCGCGGGTTCCGCCGTTCAGAAAAGCTCGGCTGAGCCGATCGTGCAACTGCGCCAGCTTGCCGCGCAGATTCAGCTCAAGGACGGGCCGGCGACGCTCGCGGCGGACCGCGGGCGCTATGATATGGACCGTCAGCGCGTCGCGCTCGACACGCCCGTTCAGGTGCGCACCAGCAATGGCTATAAGCTCGATACCAGCGCCGCGACGGTTGATCTCAAGAGCCGCAAGCTGACCAGCACCGGCGCCGTCACCGGCGCCGTGCCGCAAGGGACGTTCAGCGCCGACCATATGACCGCAGACCTGGAAAGCCGTGTCGTCCATCTGGATGGCGATACCCACTTGCGCATTCGCCCCGCAGGGAGGAAATAGCCGCCATGCGCGCGACTGCCCTTACCCTGTTTGCCCTTGGCGGTGTGGCGCTGGCGGGGCTTGCCCAAGCGGAAAACCGCCATGACTCGCAAGCGCCGATCGACTTTTCCGCCGCGCATCAGGAGCTTGATGATAAGGCGCACCGTGCCATCCTGACCGGCGATGTCGTCATCACTCAGGCGGAGATGACGCTGCGCGCGGCGCGGGTGAACGTCGCTTTTTCCGGCAGCGCGCTGAACGGCACGCCCGAGGCGACGCGGGTCGACGCGGTCGGCGGCGTCATCGTCACCCGGCCCGACCAGCGCGCGCGATCCGATTACGCGATTTACGACGTTA
>JBOFDB010000196.1:0-1659 GCA_051646545.1 Sphingomonas sp. | reverse complement strand
CCCGCTCTACTCGCTCGCCGGGGTGCTCGTCGGCCTGCTGGTCGGCCTCACTGGCGTTGGCGGCGGATCCTTGATGACGCCGCTGCTCGTGCTGCTGTTCGGCTTCCACCCGGCGACCGCAGTCGGCACCGATCTGCTCTATGCGTCGGCGACCAAGACCGTCGGCACCAGCGTCCATGGCTGGCGCGGCACGGTGAGCTGGCGCGTCGTCGGTTTACTCGCGTTGGGCAGCGTGCCGATGACGCTGGTGACGCTGGCGCTGATCGGCGATTACGGCCAGCAATCGCCCGCCATTTCGCGCCTGATCACGACCGTCCTGGGCGTCATTCTGGTGCTGATCGCGCTCGCAACGTTCCTGCGCCAGCGGCTGATCGCCTGGATGGCGCCGCGCTTCGACAGGATGCGCGGTTGGCAGATCGGCATGCTGACCGTGCTCTTGGGCATGGTGCTGGGGGTGCTGGTGACGCTCACCTCGGCGGGGGCGGGCGCGCTGGGGATGACCGCGCTGATCCTGCTTTACCCCAAAATGCCGGTCAATCGGCTGGTCGGATCAGACATCGCGCATGCCGTGCCGCTCACGTTGCTGGGCGGGCTGGGGCATTGGTATCTGGGGTCGGTGAATGTCGATCTGCTGGTGTCGTTGCTGGTGGGGTCGATCCCCGGCATCATCATCGGCAGCCTGCTCGCGACGCGCGCGCCCGACCGGATTTTGGGGCCGATATTGGCGACAACGCTGGCAGTCGTGGGAGTGAAGCTGCTGACGTGAGGTTGGTTCAAGCCCCTCCCCCACTGGGGGAGGGGTTGGGGTGGGGGATTGCGGCGGGCGACGCGCGCCTTTCCACCCATCCCAACCCCTCCCTGGCAGGGAGGGGCTTGCCGGATATGCCCGTCAACCCATCATTGCCGCCGTCGACGCCCTAACCACCAGCTCATAGCCGACCTCGCGGCGTTCAACCTCGCCTTCCGCCCCGCCGAGCAGCAAGTCAGCCGCCGCAAACGCCATCTCGCGCATTGGCTGGCGGATGGTGGTGAGCGGCGGCCAGACATAGCCCGCCAGCGCGGTGTCATCGAACCCCGCCACCGATAGCGAGCCCGGCAGATCGAGGCCGCGCCGGTGCGCGGCGGCCAGCACGCCCGCCGCCATGTCGTCACTCGACGCGAAAATCGCGGTCGGTGGATTGGGCAGCGCGAGCAGCGCTTCACCCTGCGCGGCGCCGCTGGCGAAATCGTAATTGCCGGTTTTCACCAATAGGGGGTCGGTTTTGATCCCCGCCTCGCGCAACGCCATCAGATAGCCTTCATGCCGCTGCGCGCTTGTCGCATAGCTGGGGTGGCCCGCGATGAAGCCGATGCGGCGATGGCCAAGCGCGATCAGGTGCCGCGTCATCGCGGCGGCGGCGCCCTGATTATCGATAAAGACCGATGGCGCGGCGCCTACATCGCTGCCCGGCGACACGCGCACATAGCGCACGCCGCGCCGCTCAAGCAGGTCGAGCACCGCGCGATGGTCGCTGACCGGCGGCGTCAGGATCAGGCCATCGACATGCGTTGCCTCGACCAGGCTTTCAATCTCGTCGAGCAGCTTCGGGCTGTCGCGATCATAGGGCTGGGCGATCATCCTGACGCCGTCTTCCTCGCAGCGATCGCGAATGCCCGACT
>JBOFDB010000264.1:0-2148 GCA_051646545.1 Sphingomonas sp. | reverse complement strand
GCTCGAACGCGCGGCTGAACAGGAAATCGCCGACCAGCACGGTGGCGGGATTGCCCCAGATGGTGTTGGCGGTGCGCCGCCCGCGCCTGAGGTCCGACCCGTCGACCACATCGTCATGAAGCAGAGTCGCGGTATGGATGAACTCCACCGCCGCCGCCAATCCGTGCTGCCGCGTGCCCGTGTAACCGAGCAACGCCGCGCTCGCGAGCGTCAGCATCGGCCGCATCCGCTTGCCGCCGCCCGCGATCAGATGACCGGCAAGCTCCGGAATCAGGGGGATTTGCGATTGCATGCGATCCAGGATGACGGCGTTGACCTGGTTCATCCCCGGCGCCACCAGCGCCACCATCGCGTCGAGCGACGGAGCCTTGCGATTATCGAGGCGGTGGACGGTCGCGGTCATGACGCGCGGGATGTGGCGCTTTGCCCGGGCAAAGGCAAGAGCAAGCGGGCCGAACCGGGTTGCACGGGACGCGAACGACACTCAAAAGGACTTGAGGGCAATTTTTGCTCTTATGCCGTCGTGCCCGTTCAGGCAGGGATGAATTGCGGCGGGCGTGGGAGGGGTGAATGCGCGACAAGGTGTTAAGCAGCTATCGCCAGAGCATCGACAATATCGATGCGGCTCTCGTCTTCATGCTGGCCGAGCGTTTCAAGATCACCCAGGCGGTCGGCCGTTACAAGGCCGAACACGGCCTGCCCCCCGCCGACCCCGCGCGCGAGGATCAACAAATTGCGCGATTGCGGGAGTTGGCGCGGGACGCCGATCTAGATCCAGACTTCAGCGAAAAATTCCTGCGCTTCATCATCGACGAAGTGATCCGCCATCATGAGCGGGTGCGGGGCTAACGCGACGCCGTCGCCGTCACAGCATCCCGATCTGGCGCATCCACCGTTCGGCCAATAGCGGCCATTGCCCAACCGGGTCATTCGGATGGCGCAAGGCAAAGGCATGGCCGCCTTTCGCAAACAGGTGCAGCTCAGTGGAGACGCCCGCGCGGTCGAGCGCCTGAGCGTATAACAGGCTGTTGCACACGGGGTCGGTCGCATCATTCCACGCCTGGGCGATGAAAGTCGGCGGGGCATCTTTCGAAATCGGCAAGGTAGGATCGAACACGCCACCCTTGCGGCACATGTGGCCAGGATAAAGCGCCACGGCAAAATCCGGGCGGCTGCTCACCTGATCGATTTCATCGACCGGATGATAAGTGGGCTCAAAAATGTTGCTGGTCTGGGCCACCAGATAGCCGCCTGCCGAAAACCCCATGACGCCGATTTTGTGCGGATCGATGCCGAGTTCGCCAGCCTTGGCCCGAACCAGCCGGATGGTGCGTTGCGCGTCCTGCAGCGCGCGCGGAATCTTGGGGGTGATCTGGCGCTTTAGCCTGTCGTCATAATAATCATTGCCGCCGGGTGCGCGATATTTGGAGACGATGCACGTAACGCCCTTAGCGGTCAGCCAATCGCAGATTTCGGTGCCCTCCAGCGTGATGAACACCAGCTGGAAACCGCCGCCGGGAAAGACGATGACAGCGGTGCCGTTGGGCCGGCCCTTGGGCGGGATGATCGTCATGGTGGGCACGGCGATATCGAGCACGGCTTCTGATTTGCCGCCATATTCGGGCGGTTCTTTGTAGGTGCGGACGTTTTCCGGGGGCTGGGGCATCAGCGTCCCGTCGGGCGCATCGCCTGGCCAAATCGGCAACTGACGGAGCCCGGGCGCTGGCTGCCAGACGCCGACGTGATTGACCGGTGCGTCAGGCGGCGGTGGAGCCGAAGCTGTGCAGGCACCAGCAATCAGCGCGAATATCCCGAGCGATAGCAAGTGCGAGCGAATCAAGGCTTTCCTCCCGGCAAGGCCTGAACTTCGGGCGGGCGCGCAAACCGTGCAAGCGCTGTTTCGGACGTTACGTCGTTTGCCGTAACCGACGCGCTTCACTGACTTGCCACGCGACCACCACCGGCACGCCGACCGCGATGTCGCGGGCGCGTTTGACCAGGCTCAGCGCCAGGCCGGCAGCGGGCGACAGGCCGAATAGGGGGCCAAGCAGCGCATAAGCCGCTTCCTGCACGCCCACCCCGCCGGGAATAGCAAAGGCCACGGTGCGCAGCGTGAAGATGAGCGCCTCGATCGTCAGCACATTTGCC
>JBOFDB010000401.1:0-6430 GCA_051646545.1 Sphingomonas sp. | reverse complement strand
TCAAGCGCCGGGTCGAGCGGCTTGCCCCATGACGCGGACGCTTTCAACGTATCGGTCAGGTGCGCGATGCGGTCGCCCGATAGCGGGTGAGTCTGCTGATACGGATCGATGTTGGTATAGCCGTAGCGATATTCCTCATTCTGCAGCTTTTTGAAAAACTCCAGAAAGCCTCTGCCGCTGATGCCGGCAGTGTCGAGGAAACGCGCGGCGGAGGCATCGGCAGTCGCTTCCTGAACCCGGCTGAAGGCGAGATATTTGCCCTGTGCCGCGGTCTGTCCGGCCGCCAGAATACCGGCGCCCGCGTCGCCCGATCCCGCCGCGATGGCCGCCACGCCCAGCACGAGGCTCAGCAGCGCGATGCCCAGCGCGGGCTTAACCCCGGCATCGGCGAGCACCACATGGCCATCGGCGACGTGGCCCAGCTCGTGCGCCAGCACGCCCTGCACCTGATTGGCGGTGTCTGCCGCCTCGATCAGCCCGCTATTGATATAAACCGTCTGCCCGCCTGCGGTGAACGCGTTGATCGACGAATCCTGGATCAGGACGATGCGGACATCCTTGGGATTGAGCCCCGCTGCCACGATGATCGGCCGCGTCATGTCGGCGAACAGCGATTCGGTTTCCGCATCGCGCAGGATCGATTGCGCCTGCGCTGCCTGAGTGTTGATCATGAGCAGAGCGGCGAACGCGGCGACGAGCTTCTTCATGGCTTCCCGTATCGGCGAAATGGCGCGGCGTTTCAACGCCGCGTGCGGCGATGCGACCCCGGACAGGCGTGGCGCGGCAAAGCTGAACGGGCGATGACCGGGGGAGGGGGGCGGCACGTTCAGTGCAGACATCGTCATTCCCACACAGGCGAAATCCATTTGGCCGGTACGTTCGATCAACCGAGATCGGCGGCCTCAATGAATTCACGCCTGCGCGGGAATGATGGCGTGCTGCTTTTACCCCAGTCCTAGCCTGACCCTCAGTTCCCGAACGTCCGCTGCCACCAGCCACGGCGGGGTGACGCCGCTTCGCCATTGGCATCGGCGGTTGCCGGTTCGGGCTCGGGAGCGGGTTCGGCCGCCGGTTCTGGTTCGGCATTGTCGTTACCGGTCACCATCGGGGCTTCGGCAACGGGCACCGCAGCGGGAGCGGGCGCCGCATCGGCGACTGCCTCAGCCGCGGCGACCTTACGACGGCCACGCTTGGGCTTTTCGGCCGGCGCATCGGAGGCATCGGCAGTGACGCTGTCGGTCGGCGCCGCAGCCTCAGCCTTGGCGGCGCGCTTGCGGCGCGGCTTGGCAGGGGCAGCCTCAGCGCTTTCTTCCACAGGTTGATCCACAGGCTGATCCACCTGATTATCCACCGCTTCATCCACAGCCGTGGCAGCTTTTGCCCGGCTCGACCGGCGCCGCTTGGGCTTGGCATCGGCCTCCGCTTCGGCGGCGTCCGATGGCGATGCCTCGGCGACCACCGTGTCAGCGACGGGGTCGGCGTCCGCTTCGGCCATGGCATCGGTTTCGCCCTCGCCCTCAACCGCTGCGGCGTCGAGCGCATCGCCCCGCCGTCCGCCGCGGCGGCCGCGACGACCGCGACGGCGGCGGCCTTCGCCCTCCGGCGCGTCGGCGGCGTTGGTGTCGGCGCGGTCCTCGGCCGAGTCTTCGCCTTCCCCCGCGTCATTGCTCCGCTCAAGCGCCTCATCGGCCTCGTGCAGGGTTTCGCCATTGCTGGCCTCGCCTTCGCCGCGCGTGCGGCCACGGCGGCCGCGACGGCGACGGCGGCGCTTACGGCCTTCGCCATCACCATTGCCATTGCCGTTTTGCTCGCGATCGCGATCGCGCCCGCGACGCGGCTCGACATCGGCCTCGGCGGCTTCCTCTTCCTCTTCCTCGACCTCATCGACGATATCGAGGTCGTCGTCATCCTCCTCGATCGCCACAGGCGCCAGGCGCGGGACATTGACGGGCGGCGGACCAGAGGCCTCGACCGACATGCGCGCGCCTTCCTGCTCGCCATCGGCGGCGATCTCGATCGTCACGCCATAGCGTTCCTCGATCTCGGCAAGTTCGGCGCGCTTGCGGTTAAGGACATAGAAGGCCGCTTCCTGGCTGGCGCGCAGCAACAGTTGCGATCCGCGACCACGGGCGGCTTCATCCTCAAGCAGACGCAGCGCTGACAGACCCGCCGACGACGCCGTCCGCACCAGCCCGGTGCCTTCGCAATGCGGGCATTGGCGGGTAGAGGCTTCGAGCACGCCGGTGCGCAACCGCTGGCGGCTCATTTCCATCAGGCCGAAGCCCGAGATACGGCCGACCTGGATGCGGGCGCGATCGTTCTTCAGCGCCTCCTTCATCGCCTTTTCGACTTTGCGGACGTTGGAATTATTGTCCATGTCGATAAAGTCGATGACGATCAGCCCCGCCATGTCGCGCAGGCGGAGCTGGCGGGCGATTTCCTGCGCGGCCTCCAAATTGGTCGCGGTCGCGGTCTGCTCGATATTATGTTCGCGCGTCGACCGGCCGGAGTTGATGTCGATCGACACCAACGCCTCGGTCGGGTTGATGACGAGATAGCCGCCCGATTTCAGCTGGACGACGGGGTGGTACATCGCCGCCAGCTGATCCTCGACGCCATAGCGTTGGAACAGCGGCACCGGGTCGACATAATGCTTCACCCGCCGCGCGTGGCTGGGCATCAGCAGCTTCATGAAATCCTTGGCGTGGCGATAGCCCTCATCGCCCTCGACGATCAGTTCGTCGATGTCCTTGTTATAAATGTCGCGGACCGCGCGCTTGATCAGGTCGCTGTCGCCATGGATCAACGCCGGCGCGCTCGACGCCAGCGTCTTGTCGCGGATTTCGTCCCACAGCCGGGCGAGATAATCGAAATCGCGCTTGATCTCGGTCTTGGTGCGCTGCAGCCCGGCGGTGCGGACGATGCAGCCCATTGTCGGCGGCAGCTTCATCTCCGCCATGATCGACTTCAGCCGCTTGCGATCGGCCGCGTTGGAGATTTTCCGGCTGATGCCCCCGCCATGCGAGGTGTTGGGCATCAGCACGCAATACCGGCCGGCAAGGCTGAGATAAGTGGTCAGCGCCGCGCCCTTGTTGCCGCGCTCTTCCTTGACGACCTGAACGAGCAGCACCTGGCGGCGGCGAATGACGTCCTGAATCTTGTAGCGGCGGCGCAGGTTCATGCGGCGCTGGCGCAGCGCTTCGACTTGATCATCAGACCCGCCATTGGCGGACGGGCGCGGGCGGGGCGCCCCTTCCTCCTCAGCGGCCGCTTCGGCATCGGCGCCGCCATCATCCTCAAACCGCTCGACCGACTCCTCGTCGGCGTCCTCGGCATCCTCGGCGGCTTCCTGCTCGGCGCGCAGTGCCGCTTCCTCGGCGGCATGCTCGGCTTCCTCGCGGAGCAGCGCGTCGCGGTCCTCCTTGGGGATCTGGTAATAATCGGGATGGATTTCGCTGAACGCCAGGAAGCCGTGGCGATTGCCGCCATAATCGATAAACGCGGCCTGCAGCGACGGTTCGACCCGGGTTACCTTGGCGAGATAGATATTGCCTTTGAGCTGCTTGCGCTCGGCGCTCTCGAAATCAAACTCCTCGATTCGATTCCCTTTGACGACTGCCACCCGGGTTTCTTCCCGGTGGCGTCCGTCGATCAACATTCTGGTGGTCATTTATTATTCTCCGGACGCGCGGCTGGCCAAGACGGCGGGGCCGCGCGCGATACTGACGCGTGGCCTGCCCGGGCAGATCGCCCGCGGCATGGCCGACGCAATGGGTGGCGAAATGGAGGGCTGACGCCTGCCGGGTGATGCAGGGCGTAACGCCCGCCATCGTCCGCGCCTGAACGACGCCGCCGGTGAAAACCGTGCGGATCGCGAAGGGCGGAAAAACTGTCATGCGTAGCGTCAACCTGATTGACCTGATGCACCGCAGATATGGGAGCAAAAATGGTCGTGTCACCGGTGCTTGCGAAGGGTCGCTAACACGGCTCGTCGCGTTTCGTAGCATTCCGTCGCGCGCCAAGCAACCGGCAGCGGGCGGCAGGGTTTTGCCGGAAGGGCGGCAAAATCGTGCCGAACGCCGCGTTAACCGCATCGCGCAACCGCGGTTTGATTAGCGCGCCGTTAGCCAGGCGAGGTCAGAAACGAAAAGCGGGATCACCCCTTCAATGCCTTTTTGCTGGACCGGCACGGCGCTGGCGCGGCATTACCGCCGCGTGACTTTTCTCATCGCCTTGCTGGCGCTGTGGCTGACTGGCGGCGCGCCTGCGCTGGCGACGACGGTCGAGCGCGTTGATGTGCGCCCCGACGCGATCGTCATCCGTTTCGATGGCGATGTCGCGCGCGCGGCAAGCTTTGTCCTCACCGATCCGGGCCGCATCGTGGTTGATGTTGATGGTGCCCGCCCTGGCGGGCATGGCAGTGGCGAGGGCGTGGTCGATCGGGTGCGTCAGGCGCCGCATGGCGAAGATGGCGCGCGCATCGTGTTTGACCTGTCGGTGCCCGCGATCGTCAGCGAAGGGCGCTTTGGCCGCGATGGCCGCACCCTGACGCTCAGCGTCCGCACGGTGGACGACGCGACCTTCGCCCGTGCCGCCGCCGACCGCCAACTGAGCTTCGTACCCCCGTTCAGCTATGGTCAGCAAGTCGCCAGCCTGTCGCGTTACCGCGTGTCGCAGCCGGTGCCGGCGTCGGGCCGCACCCTGCCGCTACCCCCCATTTACGGTGATGATGACAGCCGACCGCTGGTGGTGATCGATGCCGGCCATGGCGGCTTTGACCCCGGCGCGATTGCGCCGGGCAGCGGCCTTAGGGAAAAGGACGTCACGCTCAAGATCGCCAAGGCGATCCGCGATGAACTGGTGAAGTCGGGCCGGGCGCGCGTCGCGCTGACGCGCGAGGATGATCGCTTCCTGGTGCTGCAGGAACGTTATGGCATTGCCCGCAAGCTGCATGCCGATCTGTTCATCTCGATCCATTGCGACAGCACCGAGGGCGGCGACGCGACCGGGGCGACGGTTTACACGCTTTCCGAAGTCGCGTCGGACAAGGAAGCGGCTCGGCTGGCGGCGCGCGAAAACAAGGCGGATGTGCTGCAGGGCGTCAACCTGGCCTCCACCAATCCCGAGATTTCGGGCATATTGATTGACCTTGCCCAACGCGAAACGATGAACAAATCGGCGGAATTTGCGTCATTGCTGGGGCGCGAGGCGCGGCCGCTGATGCCGATCAAGCCCAATTTCCACCGCATGGCCTCGCTGATGGTGCTGAAAGCGCCCGACATGCCGTCGATCCTGTTTGAAACGGGCTATATCTCCAACCCGCGCGACGCCGCGTTCATCGCCTCGCCTGAAGGTCGGCAGCGCATCGCCGAAAGCATCCGCCGCGCGGTCGAGGTGCATTTCGCCCGGCGACTGGCAGCAAATGACGGCGGCAAGGCGGGGTAGTCCTTCTTCCTCTCCCCTTGAGGGAGAGGATAGCGCAGCTTGCCAGCTTGCTGGCTAGCGGAGCTTGGAGAGGGGGAGACGCGCCGTCGGTGGTGCGGGATCACCCCTCACCCAGCTCCGACTAAGCCTTTGCTCACGCAAAGACTAAGTCTTCGCAACCCTCTCCCCTCTTCGAGGAGCGAGGGATATCCCGACCTGCCCCACTGGCGCTGCCCGCCGAACTTTCCTAAAGCCTCGACCAATCATGGTAGAGCCCGAATCGAGCGTCAATTTTCGTCTATATCGCGACAGCGCGGGCGTTCGCCAATTCCTTCGTCAGGCATGGGCTAACTGGTGGGTAAAGCTCGGCGCGGTGCTGGCTGGGCTTTATCTGGTCGGCTGGTTCCTGATCTGGGTGCTGTTCGCGCGTGACCTGCCCTCGGTCGATGGCCTGCGGGTCTATGAACCGCCGCTGCCCAGCAATGTCCGCGATGTCAACGGCACGCCGATCTACAGCTTCGCGCGCGAGCGGCGGGTTGAGCTGAGCTATGATGAATATCCGCCGCTCCTGATCCGTGCTTTCCTGGCGGCGGAGGACAAGAGCTTTTTTGAGCATCACGGCGTCGATTACACCGGTACGGCGAGCGCAGTCGTCGATTATTTCACCAAAATGGGGTCGGGGCGGCGCGCGCGCGGCGGATCGACGATCACGCAGCAAGTCGCCAAGAACCTGTTGATCGGCAATGCCTATTCGCCGACGCGCAAGGTGCGTGAGGCGATTCTGGCGTGGCGGATCGAGGACACGCTGACCAAGCAGCAGATCCTGGAGCTTTACCTCAACCAGATTCCGCTTGGTCGCAACGCGTTCGGTGTCGAGGCGGCAAGCCACGCCTATTTCGACAAGGAATTGAACCAGCTGACGCTCGGTCAGATGGCCTATCTCGCTATCCTGCCCAAGGGGCCGGCCAATTACGATCCGTTCCGAAACACCGCCAAGGCGCTCGCG
>JBOFDB010000587.1:0-4406 GCA_051646545.1 Sphingomonas sp. | reverse complement strand
GGGGCGGCATGGCGCTTTATCTGAACCGCAAGCTCGGCGCCGAGGTGCTCGGCGTGACGCTATCGGAAGAGCAGCTCAAGGTCGCGCGCGCGCGTGCGGCGGCGGCGGGCGTCGCCGACAAGGTGCGTTTCGAGCTGATCGATTATCGTGACGTGACGGGGCAGTTTGATCGCATCGTTTCGGTCGGCATGTTCGAGCATGTCGGGCCGAAGCATTACCGCGCCTTCATGCGCCAATGCCGCGATCTGCTGACGCCTGATGGCGTGATGCTGCTCCACACCATCGGCCGTGCCGGACCACCGGGGGTGACCGACAAATGGACGGTCAAATATATTTTTCCGGGCGGCTATAACCCCGCGCTGTCAGAGATCGTCCGCGCCAATGAGGGGTTGCGGATGTACCTGACCGATGTCGAGGTGCTGCGGCTGCATTACGCCTATACCCTCCAGCACTGGTACGACCGCACCACCGCCGCGCGCGAGGCGATCGTCGCGCTCTATGACGAGCGGTTCTTCCGGATGTGGCAATTTTACCTGGCGGGTGCGCTGTGCGCGTTCCGCTATGGCGGCCTCGTCAATTACCAGTTGCAGTTCGCCCGCAACCGCCACGCCCTGCCGATCACGCGCGATTATATGGCGGAGGGTGAGCGGCGGCTACGCGGGTGAGGGGTTGTGCGCGGCCTCGGTCAGGAATGATTCGAGCGTCGCGAGATCGACGTCGCTCAGCCGCTTCACATAAACACAGGCCTTGCCGGTGGTGACCTTGCCAAGCGCCGCCACGCGCCCGCAGCGGACGAAGCGGCCGAGGCCATAGATCACCGTCTGCGCCTTGCGCGGCGAGAAGCTGATTTTGGGCATGGTGCCGCCACGGCCGCTCGCATAGCGATACTCCTGCAAGCCGAAGCCGATGATCGCGCTGCCATACATGAACGGCGCCTCGCCCGACGCGCGCGCCATGATCGCGACCAGTGTTTCGGCATCGGCGCGACGACCGGCATCCTCGATCCCCGCGATGAAATCCGCGACTGACGCATCGGTCGGCTGGGTCTTGTTCTCCGGCATTTTCTCCCCCCGGCTTGCGGCGCGACCGTTGCGGCCATAAGCAGCGCCGCCTTCTCGATTCGCCTGTGGAGCCATCATGTCCGAAAACATCAACCGAGTCGTCCTTGCCTATTCGGGCGGGCTCGACACCAGCGTGATCCTGAAATGGCTGCAGCAGACCTATAATTGCGAGGTGGTGACCTTCACCGCTGACCTGGGCCAGGGCGAGGAATTGGAGCCCGCGCGCAAGAAGGCGGAGATGGCGGGCGTCCGCCCCGAGCATATCTTCATCGACGATCTGCGCGAGGAATTCGTGGCGGATTATGTCTTCCCGATGATGCGCGCCAATGCGCTTTATGAGGGGCTCTACCTGCTCGGCACCTCGATTGCGCGGCCGCTGATCGCCAAGCGCCAGATCGAGATTGCCAAACAGGTCGGTGCCGATGCGGTGAGCCATGGCGCGACCGGTAAGGGCAACGATCAGGTGCGCTTCGAATTGAGCTATTATGCGCTTGCCCCCGACATCAAGGTGATTGCGCCCTGGCGCGAATGGGATTTGACCAGCCGCACGCGCCTGATCGAGTTCGCCGAGAAGCACCAGATTCCCGTCGCCAAGGACAAGCGCGGCGAGGCGCCCTTCTCCACTGACGCCAATCTGCTCCACACCTCGTCCGAAGGCAAAGTGCTAGAGGATCCGTGGGAAGAAGTGCCCGATTATGTCTATTCGCGCACGGCGAACCCCGAGGATGCGCCCGACGCGCCCGAGTTTATCACCATCGATTTCGAGCGCGGCGATGGCGTCGCGCTGAACGGCGAGGGGTGCTCGCCCGCGACGCTGCTCACCAAGCTCAACGACCTTGGCCGCAAGCACGGTATCGGTCGCCTCGACCTGGTCGAAAACCGTTTCGTCGGCATGAAGTCGCGCGGCATGTATGAGACGCCGGGCGGCACCATTTACCACCTCGCCCATCGCGGCATCGAGCAGCTGACGCTCGACCGCGGCGCGGCGCATCTGAAAGACGAGCTGATGCCGCGCTATGCCGAGCTCATCTATAACGGCTTCTGGTTCTCGCCCGAGCGCGAGATGCTGCAGGCGGCGATCGACCATAGCCAGGAAAAGGTGACCGGCACGGTGCGGCTGAAGCTCTATAAGGGCGGTGTCTATGTCGTCGGCCGCAAATCGCCGCATTCGCTCTACAGCGAAAAGGTGGTGACGTTTGAGGATGATCAGGGCGCCTATGACCAGCGCGACGCCGCCGGGTTCATCAAGCTCAATGCGCTGCGGCTGCGGCTGTTGGGGCGGCGGGACCGGTAGCCGCTTGATCGCGACGTATCGCTCAGTCCCGTATCGTTCCGCGGCGTTGGCGGCGCTCGGCGTGCCTGACCAACATCCCCGCTTGTGGTATCGGGGGGCATCCTCCTAAAAGCGATCCATGGAGGGGCCTTCCACACCGTTGCGCTGGTGGCAGACACGGCAATTTGTCGTGCTGGCGGCGCTTGCCGCGATGATCCCGCTGCTGCTGCCGCCCATTCCGCCGCTGGTCGATCTGCCCGGGCATATGGGGCGGTACCGGGTGGAGCTGGATATCGAGCAATATTCCTGGCTGGCGGATTGGTACCAGTTCAAATGGTCGCTGATCGGCAATCTCGGGCTTGATCTGCTGGTGGTGCCGCTCGCCCCGATTTTCGGGCTGGAGCTGTCGGTCAAGCTGATCGTCATTACCATCCCGGCGCTGACCGTGATGGGGCTATTGTGGATTGCGCGCGAGGTGCATGGCCGCATTCCGGCGACGGCGTTGTTCGCGTTGCCGCTCGCTTATAATTTCGCCTTCCATTTCGGCTTCGTCAATTTTGCGCTGGCGCAGGCGCTGGCGCTCAACGCCTTTGCGCTGTGGCTGCGGCTGGCGCGGCTGAAGCGATTCCGGCTGCGCGCTGCGCTGTTCGTGCCGATTTCGGGCCTGTTATGGCTGTGTCACACTTATGGCTGGGGCATGCTGGGGGTGCTCGGTTTTTCAGCCGAGATGGTGCGTCAGCGCGATCGTGGCCATGGCTGGGCGATGGCGTGGCTGCTCGCGTGCATTGGCGTGCTGCCGCTGGCGCCGCCGGTCTTGCTGATGGCGCTGTGGCGATCGGGCGAGCATGTGACCGGCGAGACGGGGGACTGGTTCAACTGGCGGGCCAAGATCGCCTGGCTGACGATGGTGCTGCGCGATCGCTGGCAAGCCTTTGACATCGCGTCGCTGGCGCTGGTTTATTTCATCATTTTCCGTGGCTTTCGTGATCCCAATCTCGAATATTCGCGGCAGCTTGGCCTGTCGGTGCTGTTTTTGCTCGCCGTCTTCATCCTGCTGCCGCGCATCGTCTTCGGCTCGGCTTATGCCGATATGCGGCTGGCGCCCTTTCTGCTCGCCATCGCCGTGGTCGCGCTGCGGCCCCGGCGCGGGGTGAGTCCTCAGGGAACGGCGCTGCTCGCGGCCGCCGGGCTCGCTTTCTGCCTCGTGCGGCTGATGGGGAGCACGTACAGCTTTTACCTGTACAATGAGTCCTACCAGCGCGAGCTGAAAGCGCTCGATCACCTGCCGGTCGGCGCGCGGCTGGTGAGCTTTGTCGGCGAGACGTGCCACAATGAATGGCCGATGACGCGGCTGCAGCACCTGCCCGCGATCGCGCTGGAACGGCGCATGGCCTATTCCAATGACCAATGGTCAATGGCGGGGGCGCAATTGCTGGCGGTGAAATATCGCCCAGCTGCGCGCTTTTCGCACGATCCGTCGGAAATTGTCACCAGCGTGCAATGCCCGCGCGAATGGTGGCGGCCGATTTCGCGATCGCTGGCGCTGTTTCCGCGCAATGCCTTTGATTATGTCTGGCTGATCAGCCCGCCGGTTTATGATCACAAGCTGGAACAGGGATTGGTGCCGCTGTGGCGCGATCCCGAAACGCGCAGCGCACTGTTCCGCGTCAATCACGCGGTGCCGCCGGTGACGCTGACGCGTGAGGAACTTACCCCGCCGCCATTTTCCGAAATGGCGTCAGTTGCTCCAGACACGCCTCGTCGCGCGCCGCCGCCGCCCGCTCGGCCGCCAGGAAATCGCTGACCGCGCGGCGGAAATTGGGATCCGGCAGGTAATGCGCTGACCAGGTCGGCACCGGCGCATAGCCGCGCGCCAGCTTGTGCTCACCCTGCGCGCCCGCCTCCACCGTCTTCAGCCCGCGCGCGATGGCGGCATCGATCGCCTGATAATAGCACAGCTCAAAATGCAGGAAGGGGATGTCTTCGGTGCAACCCCAATAGCGGCCATAAAGGCAATCGGGGCCAAGCACATTCAGCGCACCTGCCACCGGGCGGCCATCACGGCTTGCGAG
>JBOFDB010000149.1:0-1287 GCA_051646545.1 Sphingomonas sp. | reverse complement strand
ATTTCCTGTTCAGCCGCGCGTTCGAGCTGATGGTTGAGGATGGCAGCCTGAAAGTGCTGCGCATCCTGAGCCATGCCAGCGCGGTCATCGCGGAAGGCGAAGTCAATCAGCTGACCGCGCAGCGCCGCGTCGAAACCACCGAGGAACGCTATCTCGACATTATCGGCGCCAAGACCGCCGCGCTGTTTGCCGCCGCCTGCCGCATCGCCGCTGTCGTCGCCGAACGGCCCGATGGCGAGGACCAGGCGCTCGATGCCTATGGCCGCAATCTGGGTATCGCGTTCCAGCTGGTCGACGACGCCATCGATTATGTGTCGGACGCGGGCACGATGGGCAAGGCCGCCGGCGACGATTTCCGCGACGGCAAGGTGACATTGCCCGTCATTCTGGCGCAGGCGCGCGGCTCGGAAGCCGACAAGGCGTTCTGGAAGGACGCGATGGAAGGCCGCCGCACCAGCGACGAAGACCTGGCCCATGCCATCCGCCTGATCCAGGAAACGCACGCGATTGACGATTCGCTCGCCCGCGCGCGCCATTATGGCCAGCGCGCGATCGATGCGCTGGGTGGCTTTGGCAACAGCCAGGCCAAGACGGCGATGGTCGACGCGGTCGAGTTTGCGATCGCGCGGGCTTATTGAGCGGTTGCCTTTGGCGCGGCGGCGCCATCGGCGGGCGGCGACGCGCGCCAGAGATAGCACCGCCAGACGGTCCCTTCCGCGCTGATATCGTCCAGCCGCTCCCAGCCGGGGCCGCTCAATAAGGGTTCGAGCGCGGGCGCCCGCTTGGCATAGTTGGTGACGATGATGGCGCGCGCGACGCGCTGGGCATCGGCGATGATCTGCGCGGCATTTTGCGTGAGGTAGAGCAGCTCGCAGATCACGGCGAGATCGAAGCGACGCTCACCGACCAGGGTGAGGACGTCTTCGGCGCGACCCACCAGAAATTCGGTATCGGGCAACGCCGCCCGCGCCCGCGCCACCGCGCGCGGGCTGACCTCAATGGCCGTGACCGGGGCAATACGGGCAAGATAGCGCGTTTGGGTGCCTTCGCCCGCCGCAATGTCGAGGATCGATGCAGGCTGCAGCCCTGCGCGCGCAATGGCTTGGTTGGTTTGCTCATATCGCGCGATTTCGCGCGGGCTGGTCAGCTCATAGGGGTCTGCGATCATGTGCAGCCGGTCGAACCGCGACGGGTCTGACCCGGTATATTCGCTGGCGCGCATCGTCAGCAGCGACCATAGCCGCCTGACGATCGCCCCGCTGGTCGATCCAGTCATGATCGGCTTGT
>JBOFDB010000243.1:0-1551 GCA_051646545.1 Sphingomonas sp. | reverse complement strand
GCTGCTGGCGCTGGTGCCGGCCTTCGCCTCGCTCGTTGCGCGGCTCGCGGTGCTGGCCTTCGCAGTGGATGGCGATGCCGGGCTGAATGGCGGTCTTGCGCTGGCGATGCGGCGGTTCTGGGTCGTGTTCGGGGTGTTTTTGCTGCTGGTGCTGGCAGTGGCGCTCCTCATCATTCCGTTCGTCGCCCTGATCTCGGCGAGCGGCGTGCCCTGGTCGGCGTTCCAGGGCGGCAAGGTTGATCCCAGCGTGTTCTCAAATTTCCCCGGTTGGGTGGCAGGGGCCATGCTGATCTATAGCCTGGTGCTGATCATCGGGGGGCTGTGGCTGGGGGTCCGGCTTGCGTTGGTCAGCCCGGTTGTCCTGCTCGAAAACCGCAGCATCGGCGCCTTTGGCCGGTCATTTGCGCTGACCAAGGGGCTGGCCTTGCGGCTGTTGGGGGTGCTGATCCTGATCGCGGTGGTGGCCGGCGTCGCCCAAATCGCGACCCGCACCGTCATCGGATCGGTGCTGCGACTGGCGCTGGGCGATGGCGGGCCGCTGGGCGCGGCATCGATCCTGACGATTTTGGCGGTGTCGCTGGTCGGCGCGGTCTTCGCGCTGGTCGGCGATGCCTTTACGGGCAAGCTCTATGTCGCCGCCCGGGCGCGCGAGGCGGGTGTCGCCACCGAGGCGGCATGAAATTGGATTTGCCCCGGGCAGCCGCCACTGCCTGGGGGCTTTTCCGGCGCGATGCCGATGTGATGGTGGCGCTGGGCGGGCTGTTTCTGTTCGTGCCCGCTTTGGCGCTGCTGTTGCTGGTGCCCGCGCCGCCACCGCCGGTCGCGGCCAATGCCGGTGAGGCGGCGGTCGAACAATGGCTTAACCTCTATATCGCCTGGGCACGCGCTTATGCGCCGGGCCTGCTGGCGGCGGCGGTCACCACGCTATTTGGGGCGCTGACCATCACGGTCTTCGTTATCGAGGCGACGCGCCCCAGCGTCGGGCGGGCCATGGTGATTGCCCTGCGGCTGTTGCCGCGCTTTGCCGTGCTGGTCGCGGGCGTGGCGATGGTCGGCACGCTGGGCCTGCTGGCCTTTGTGTTGCCCGGGCTCTGGCTGATGGGGCGCACCATGCTGATCGCGCCGGCGCTGGTCGCGGACGGGGCGAACGCGCCGGGGCCGCTGGTCCGGTCGCTGCGGCTGACGCGCGGCAATGACCTGCCAATGGCCGGGGTGGCGGCGATCGGCCTGTTTGGTGGTCAGGTGCTGGCGGTGCCGCTGCTCGCGCTTGACGAGGCGCTGCGGGAAAGCGGGGCAAATGCGCTGGCGATCACCGCGACGGATGCGGGCGTGGCGCTGATCGAGGCATCGGTGGCGCTGGCGATCATCCTGCTCAGGGTGACGTTATACGGGCAAGCAGCAGGGCAGAAAGCGGCGTAGCGTTGATCCGCTCTGCTCGAGCGGGTCAATCGGCGCGTAAAGACACGTCAGCCCCAGGTCGCCAGCGGTGGCAGGCTCATCAGGATGGCGTCGATATTGCCGCCGGTCTTCAGGCCGAACAGCGTGCCGCGA
>JBOFDB010000589.1:0-4700 GCA_051646545.1 Sphingomonas sp. | reverse complement strand
GCGGCGACTTCCTCTGGCAGCGGCATGGCGGGCAGGGGTATGGCGGGTTCCTCACCCAGTTCGCGGGCGCGGGCGGCGGCGAACAGCGGCAGTTCGCCGGTTGGAGTCCGTCGCGCTTCCCACAAGGCCTCGCGGCGGCTGAGGCCGAGCGAACCCAAAGCATCGGCATCGGCAAGCAGCCTTAGCGCGCGGGCAGGAAGGTCGGCCCGGCGCGCCAATTGCTCGATCGACGTGAAGGGGCCTGCCGCGCGCGCTGCCACCAGCGCCTCGGCCCAATCCTCGCGAAATCTGCCAATCTGGCGCAGGCCGAGCCGAAGGGCGGGTTGTTGAAGCTTGCCCTCTCCCTCCCGTTCGCCCTGAGCGTGTCGAAGGGGGGCGCTTGGTGCCCCAAGCGACTCTTTCGAAGAAGAGCGGTGTTTCGACAGGCTCAGCATGAACGGATCATTGGGAATCAATCCGGACGTTTCTTGCTCCGGCGTCGAGTCCCACAGGCTGTGGTTGATGTCGATCGGCCGTACCTCAACGCCATGCTCGCGCGCGTCGCGCACGATCTGGGCAGGCGCGTAGAAGCCCATTGGCTGCGAGTTGAGCAGTGCACAGGCGAAAACGGCGGGATGGTGGCATTTGATCCATGCCGAGACATAGACGAGCCGCGCGAACGACAAGGCGTGGCTTTCCGGGAAGCCATAGCTGCCAAACCCCTCGATCTGGCTGTAGCAGCGCGTCGCGAACTCGGCGGTGTAGCCGCGCGCGGTCATGCCGCCGATCATCTTGTCGCGGAACTTGTCGATGCCACCTCGGTTGCGGAACGTCGCCATTGCGCGGCGCAGCTGATTGGCTTCCGATGGCGTGAAACCGGCGGCGGTGATGGCGAGCTTCATCGCCTGTTCCTGGAAAATTGGCACGCCATAAGTGCGGCCGAGCAAAGTCTTGAGCTCGTTGGGATCGTGCGGCGGCGCGGGCGAGGGGTTTTACCAGGCCTCCTCGCCCGCGCGGCGGCGCAGATAGGGGTGGACCATGTCGCCCTCAATCGGCCCAGGCCGGACAATCGCGACCTGCACCGTCAAGTCATAGAGATTGCGGGGTTTCAGGCGCGGCAGCATATTCATCTGCGCGCGGCTTTCGACCTGGAACACGCCGATGCTGTCGCCCCGCTCCAGCATCGCATAAACCGCTGGATCATCGGCCTTCAGGTCGACCTCAAGCGTGTGCGTGCCATGGCCATGCGCTTCCAATAGCGCGAACGCTTTCTGGATGCAGGTCAGCATGCCAAGCGCCAGCACATCGACCTTCATGATGCCGAGCGCGTCGATATCGTCCTTGTCCCACTCCGCGAAGGTGCGATCGGCCATTGCGGCATTGTGAAGCGGCACCGTCTCGTCGAGCCGGTCCTGCGTCAGGATGAAACCGCCGACATGCTGTGACAAATGGCGCGGGAAAGGCTGGGCGAGGATCTGCCCGGCAAGATCGGTCAGGCGGCGTATATCGGGGGCATTCAAGTCGAACCCCGCTTCCTGGACGCGCGCGTTGGGCAGATCATGCGCAAAGCTGCCCCACACGGTTGAGACGATGCGCGCGGTCACATCCTCGCTCAGCCCCAGCACCTTGCCGATTTCGCGCACCGCGCTCCTTGGGCGGTAATGGATCACCGTCGCGACAATCGCGGCGCGGTGGCGGCCATAGCGGCGATAGACATATTGCATCACGTCCTCACGCCGCTCATGCTCGAAATCGACGTCGATATCGGGCGGCTCGTTGCGCTCTTCCGAGACGAAGCGCGAAAACAGCAAGTCATGCTCGCTGGGGTCGACCGATGTAACACCGAGCAGGAAACAGACGATCGAATTGGCGGCACTACCGCGCCCCTGGCACAAAATCGGCGGGCTTTGCGCGCGGGCAAAGCGCACCAGGTCGTGGACGGTCAGGAAATAACAGGCGTAATTTTGCTGGCGGATAAGCGCGAATTCTTCGTTCATCCGCCTGGTCACGTCATCGGGCAAGATCGGGCCATAGCGGTCATGCGCTGCCTTTCGGACGAGATGCTCAAGCCATGCCTGCGGCTCCCAGCCTTGGGGCACGGGCTCGTGCGGATATTCATAGCCAAGCTGGCTCAAGTCGAAATTAATTCCTGCCAGAAAGCGCGTCGTCTCGGCAACCGCATCGGGATAATCGCGGAACAGCCGTGCCATCTCGGCAGCGGACTTGAGGTGGCGTTCGGCATTGGCCTCCAGCCTTTTACCCGCAGCGTAGAGCGTGGTGCCCTCGCGGATGCAGGTCAGTACGTCGTGCAGCGGGCGCTGCGCAGGGGTTGCGTAAAGGACATTATTGGTGGCGATCAGGGGAATGCCAGCGGCTTGGGCGGTGGCGGCAAGTTCGGCAAGCTTGCGGGCGTCCCCGCCATAGCGCGGCATCGCGGCGCCCAGCCAGACGCGGCCCGGGGCAAGGCGGTTGAGGCGCGCGAGCAGCGGCGCCAGCCCCTCGGGCTGGACCAGCGCCAGCGGCGGCACCGGGGCGGCGCTGTCATGCTCGACAAGGCGGCGGCGCGGCCGTTGTGGCACGGCGCTGCTCGCGGGCATGACGATCAGCTGCAGCCCTTCATGGAACGCCAGCAGATCGGGCAGGCGCAGGATACAGTCGCCTTTCTCGGCGCGCATATTGCCGGTGGTGAGCAGGCGGGTCAGCCGGCCCCAGGCGGCGCGATCGGTGGGATAGGCAATGATGTCGGGCGTGCCATCGACGAACACGAGCCGTGCGCCGGTGACGAAGCGGGGCAGCGCCATCGCCGCGCCGCTTTCCTTGGCGGCGTCGCGCGCGGCTTTCATCGCGCTCCACGCTCGCACGACGCCGGCAACGCTGTTGCGATCGGCAATGCCGATTCCCGCTAGCCCCAGTGCGATTGCTTGCGCGATCAGATCGGCGGGATGAGAGGCGCCGCGCAGAAAGGAAAAATGCGTCGCCGTCACCAGTTCGGCAAAGGCGGGTGCGGTCACGCGAACAGCCCGTGGATATACCAGCGCGGCTCGGGCCGTTCATCGCCGTACAGCCCATGGCGGAACAGCCAGAAACGGCGGCCGCGCACATCCTCCACCCGGTAATAATCGCGGGTCAGGCCGGGGTTGTCGGGGGCGCGGCGCCACCATTCGGCGCTGATCCGCTCCGGCCCTTCGGCACGCGCCACGTCATGCACGGTGCGGCGCCAGCGAAAGCGTTGCGGCGGGCCATCGGGAACGCCGGCAATGACATCGACGCGCTGCGGCGGATCGAACAGGTGAATGGGGCGCAGCGGCGGTGCCCCTGGATCGGACATGGCCCAGCCAGTGGGAGAGGCGGCCTCGACCGCAGGCAAAGCGAGCACGGCTTGCTCGGGGATATGCGTGTCGCGCGCGGCGAAACGGCGGATGCGCTGGCGGCCATGGCGCGCGGTCAGTCGATCGATCAGCGCCGTCACCGCTTCCTGGCTCGCCTCCGCGCCTTCCAGCGCCAGTTGGGCGGCGGCAAGCGGTTCGGCGCGCGGCACGGCCAGGCGGATCATGTCGAACCCGAAACCAGGGTCGATGGGGTCGGCAAGCGCGCCGACGCGTTCCTCGAACAAGCGCTGGATGCGCGCGGGATCGCGCAGCGGCAGCCCGCTTTCGACCGCAAGATCGATCACGTGCCCGTCGGTGCGGTAAAGCCGGGTGGCGAAGCGGCGTCCGCCCTGATGGCGTTCGAGCAGCGCCTGGGCAGCCTCTGCCGCCAGCTCGCCGATCACCGCCATGGCGGCATCGGCGGTGGCGATGGGTTCGGCGAAGCGGCGTTCCATCAGCAGGGCAGGGATGGGGCGGCGCGGGGTGATGCGGCTGTCGCTGCGGCCAAGCAGGCGGCGCAACCGATCGGTCAATGCGCTGCCAAAGCGCGCGGCGAGCGGGGCGGGGGGCAAGTCGGCCAGATCGCCGATCGTCTTCAGGCCGGCGCGACGCAGCGCAGCGGTGGCTTCGCTTTCCAGTTCCAGCGCCGCAACGGGCAGGCGGCGCAACGCGGCGGCTTCGTCGGGCGCGGGAACCGATTGAAAACGGGCCAGCGCGCGCGCCGCTTCGGGCGTGTTTGCCACGGCCAGCCGCAAATGGCCCGTCCAGCGCCGCATCGCCGCTTCGACCGCCGCGATCAGCCCCGCTTCGTCGCCATGGAGGTGCAGGCAGCCAGTCATGTCGAGGATCAGGCCATCGGGCGGCTCGGTTTCGACGAGCGGGGTAAAGCGGTCGCACGCATCGGCGATACGATCGAGCCAATGCTGGTCGGCCACCGGATCGGCATCAGCGACGGCGAGCGCGGGGATTTGCGCCCGCGCATCGGCCAGCATCATGCCGGGGTGGAGGCCAAGCCCCTGCGCCGCCGCATCGCACGCGACCAGCCGCATCGCGCCGCGTTGTTTTTCAACCAAGGCGAGCGGCGCATCACCCTGCGCGGCGAAGGGTTGCGCCCGAACCAGCCGGTCGGTCGGCAGATGGGGCAGCCAGATCGCCAGAAAGCGCCGCGTCGCCTGCGACTTCATGCCAGTCACGTAAGATTCCTTGCTGTCTGTTCCATTCGACACGCCATTGCCCGCCCGACGCGCGGCCGCGCTGACGCAGCAATGTGAGGTCCCAGGCGGGATTGCCGGGGGCGTTCGCGCCAGGCGAGCATGAGGGGGCGGCCTCGACTTGCCAGCGGGTTTGCGCAGC
>JBOFDB010000022.1:0-4447 GCA_051646545.1 Sphingomonas sp. | reverse complement strand
CGCTGATGGTGATGAAGCACCTGTATGGCGAGGATAAGATCCGCCGTTTCCTCAAATATGAACTCGATAATTATCTGCGCTCGCGGGGGGCGGAACGGATCGAGGAGCTGCCGCTCGATCGGGTCGAGGACCAGGGGTATATCCACTACCGCAAGGGCTCGCTCGTCATGTACCTGTTGCAGGATCGGCTGGGCGAGGACCGGGTGAATGCGATGCTGCGCGATCTGCTCGCCCGCTATCGCTTCAAAAGCCAGCCCTATCCGCGCTCGCTCGATCTGGTGAACGGCTTTCTGGGCCTTGCCCGCAATGATCAGGAACGCCAGCTGATCATGGACTTGTTTGATCGCATCACCATTTACGACCTGAAGGCCAAGACGGCGACGGTCCGGGCGCTGCCGGGCGGCGAGTATGAGACGACACTCACCGTCGATGCCGCCAAATATTATGCGAGCGGCACGGGCAAGGAGACGGCGGCGAAGCTGTCTGACCAGATCGATATCGGGCTGTTCGAGCAAAAGCCCGAATTCGGTGCGTTTGCGGCGAAGGACGTCGTGCTGCTGGAACGTCGGCCGGTCGTCTCCGGGGTACAGACCATCCGCATCGTCACCAAGCGCAAACCCGCCTATGCCGGGATCGACCCGTACAACAAATATGTCGACCGCAATTCGGACGATAACGTGATTGCGGTTACGCCGTGAGGCGTTGACAGAACGGCGCGATCAGCCGTCCCGCCAGATAGTCCTCGATCGCGCCATACGATGACTCGTTGGTCAGATGCCTTGGCAGCAAGGTGCCTTCACGCAGCCCCGCCGCCGCCCAGCGGCCCAGGGTTGGTCGTGACCGATCGTTTCGACGAGATAGTCGGCATAGGCGCGGACGCGGATCGGCGGGGTCGTGTCGATGCGATAGAGGAGATTGATCGGTATCGGTGCAGGCGCCCAGTCGGGCAGCACGCGGGTCAGGCTGGCCCGGGCGATAGCCGGTGCGGCGATGAAACTGGGCACGACGGCAATGCCCGCCCCTGCCTCTGCCGCGACCACGACCGCGTCGGGGTCGTCGATCTGAAGATGCGGCTGGTAGCGGACGGGCACAATCTCGCGCCCGCGGCGCAACTCGATCTGATGCGCTTTGTTGGGCGGGCCAAGCTCGATCATCGCATGCCCGCCAAGGTCGGTGGGGGCGATCGGCGCGCCTCGCATCGCGAGATATTGTGGCGCAGCGACCACCCAGAAATCGATCTCGCCAAGTTTGCGCGTGGCAAGATCCGGACCTGCTGACGAGCGCAGACGAATGGCGATATCGACCTCGCCCGGGCCTGATCCTACCTCCACCCGGCCCGGGGTCAGCCACAGGGCAATCTGGACGTGCGGGTGGCGCGCCTGGAATTCGGGCAGATGGGGAACCAGGAATCGTCGGGCAAAGGGTGCCGTTGCCGAAATGGTGAGCAGGCCACTTGCCCTTGCCGCATTTGATTTGAGGAGGTGCTGGGCTTCCATGCCATTGTCGAACAGGCGGCGCGCATGTGGCAGGAAATCGCGGCCCTCCGCCGTCAATGCCATGGCGCGGGTGGTGCGGCGGAACAATTGACCACCCAGCGTTGCTTCCAATCGGTCGATCTGGCGGGTGACCGATGATTTGGGCATTTTCAGCCGCCGCGCCGCCTCGCTGAAGCTGCCGCCAGCGGCGACTTCGAGAAACACGCGCACATCGGCAAGCTGGATCATTGTTCGTCATTCCGGTTCAATTCGTGCCAATCATGGCCCGTTGAACCGGTTCATACAATGCTCCTATCGTCATCCCTGAGGCTCAAACGCTTGGGGGTATGATCGATGGCGCCATCGTCCTATTTTCACCTTGTTGGCTATGGCTTTGGTTTTGCGGCATTTGCGATGATCTATTGGGGGTTGCGCCCGTCCTTGCTGGCGCAGGGGCGCGACGCGCATCTCAAGGCCCTGCTGCCCATTCACTTCTTCCGTTATTTCGGGCTGACGGCGATGCTGCCCGGGGTGTTCAACCTGGTCCCGGCGGGGTTTTCGCAAGATTATCTGTTTCAGATCATGGCGGGCGATGTGCTGGTGGCGGCGCTCGCGCTGATCTGTTTTGCGCTGTTCCAGTGGCGGTCGCCAATCAGGATCGGTTTTGCCTGGCTGTTCAATCTGGTGGGCACGCTCGATTACCTGAACGCCGCGGCACGGGTCACGCCCAGCATTCATGATGCCAATATCCTCGGTCCGTTCGGCTGGATCATCCTCACCGTGTTTCTACCGGCCTGGCTGGTCAGCCATTTGGCGATTTTTGCCGTGCTGATGACGCGCCAACCCTCTCAAGCACAAGGATGAACGCATGACGATGACCAAAGCCTGGGCCGTTCGCGATTATGGCGCGGTTGACGATCTGGCGCTGATCGACCTGCCGGTCGCGGATCCCGGCGCGGGCGAGGTACTGATCGACGTCGAGGCGATGGCGCTCAACCCGCTCGACCTCAAGATCATCAGCGGCATGATGCGCGAGATGATGCCCGCGCCGATGCCTTTCGTCCCGGGCAGCGACGTGGTCGGCACCATCATCGCAACCGGCGCGGGCGTCGGGCATATCACCCCCGGCCAACGCATCGTCGCCAGCACGTGGAATGGCGCGCTCGCCCAGCGCGCGCTGTTGCCCGCGACCGCGCATTGGGTGGTGGTGCCGGCGGAGGCGGATGCAGCGGCGCTGGCCGCGCTGCCGATGGCGGGACTCACCGCGATCAACATTCTGCGCGGGCTGGGCAATGTGTCGGGTAAGCGGCTGGCGGTGCTGGGCGCAACCGGCGGGGTGGGGCTAGCGCTGGTGCAACTTGCCGCAGCGGCGGGTGCGACGGTCATTGCCTCGGCTGGCGCCGCCGATGCGGCTCTGGTCAAGGCGAACGGCGCGGCAGAGGCCGTCGATTATGCCAGCCAGTCCTTTGTCGACGGGCTGAGGCAGCGTTATCCAGACGGCGTCGACATGCTGGTCGATCTGGTGTCGATGTTCGATGCCTTGCTCGCCAGTGCGGCGGCAGTGGCGGACGGCGGCATATTGCTGTCGACCTTGTTTGGCCCCGACGCTGCTGCATTTGGTGACCGCATCACGGTCATTTACAGCCGCCTGAAGGCCGAACCCGGCGATCTGGCGGCCATTGTCGAGCGCTATCTGGCGGGCCAGTTTCGCGCCAATGTCGGCGTGACGTTCGGCTTTGACCAGGCGCGTGATGCCTATCTGGCGCTGCGCGACCACCATGTTCGCGGCAAGATTGTCGTCACGCGTTCCTGATCCCGATAGCGACGCTTCATCAGGTCAAAAATTGGAAAGGCCGCCTGGTGCGCGCAGGGATATCAGCCGCAGCGGGCGTCGCGCTCCGGCGGGGCGGCGGTGCGGGTTTTCCAGCTGCCATCGGGCGCCTTGTATTTCTCGCCGGGCTGGGTTTTCAGGATCAGGTTGCAGCCGGCGACAAAGGCGAATTGCTCGATCGTCGCGGAATCGACCGCGCCTTTGGTATAGGCCGCCTTGCGCTGGATATTGATGCTGTTGACGAGCGCGCGCAGCTGCGGCGTCGGCGCCACGGCAATGCCGAGATAGCCGTCGGGCTGCTCGCCAATCTCGCCTTTCTCACGTGCCAGCTGATAGGCCGGATCACGCTGCGCCACGGCAGCACCCGATACGCAGGCGAGCGCGAGCGCGCCAAAAGCGGCGATCTTGCGGTGCATCTTCATCGTTTCGCTCCTTGCTCGGGCCGCCCTGTCAGAAAATATCGGGGTTGCCCTGAATCACTTGCTTGGCCTGACCATCCAGCTTCACCACGACTTCCGCGCTGATCTTGATGTTGAGGTTGATGACGATGGGCTTGTCGGGCGCGCTGACGCTGACGCACCCGCCCATTGCCGCCATTCCCACCACCGCCATTGCCAGCCGTGCTTCTCCGGATCGTCTCGTCCAACTCCATCGTATCATCGTTTTTTCTCGCTTTCGGGCGGCTGAATGGCCGGTGCAGCATTGGGAAAGCTGGTGCCCGCCGGATCGGGAATGCCGCCTTCGGTTGCGCGGCGAACGTAACGGCTGGGATCGTAATAGCCCAACGCGCTATCAAGCAAGGTCCGAAACGGCGCCGTCACCCGCACATTGAACCGGATCGGCAAATGGGCGAGCTGGCTGACCAGGAAGTTGCGCTTGGCGCCTTTGCCCTGGCTTAGGCCCGAAAAGCGAATATCGGTCACCACTTCGCCTTCCAGCGGCCCGCCCAGATCGATCTCCAGGTCGCGATAATCGATCGATTTCAGCGCCTGAAACGCGAAATTGCCGTAAAAGCCCAGGTTCTTTTGCGATACTTCCCCGACATAGGCGATATTGCCGCCGCCGGGGCGCGCGGCGAGGTGGCCATTTTCGATACGGCCGCCATGCGCATCAAAGACCATCGGCAGCGTGCCGTCGAAAA
>JBOFDB010000571.1:0-1170 GCA_051646545.1 Sphingomonas sp. | reverse complement strand
CGTGCTGCTTTGCGTATCGCACGCGCTCAGCGCCAGCGCGATGCCGGCGGCCAACAAAATGGATAGCGCGCGCGTGACGATGGGTGAGGACAAGACCGAAGCTCCGGGCAGCAATGCCATGTGGGGCGGGCGCTTTGCCGAAGGGCCCGCAGCAGTGATGCGCGAGATAAATGCGTCGATCCCGTTCGACAAGCGCTTGTGGGCACAGGACATCGCCGGCAGCCGCGCGCATGTGGCGATGTTGGGTGCGACGGGCATTCTTGACGGCGCCGATGTCACAGTGATCGACGCGGGTCTGGCCCAGATTGCCGAGGAGTTTGCCCGTGACGGTGTGCCGGTCGATCTGGCGCTCGAAGACATCCATATGACCGTCGAAAGCCGTCTCGCCGCGTTGATCGGGCCGGTTGCCGGGCGGCTGCACACCGCACGCAGCCGCAACGATCAGGTCGCGACCGATTTCCGCCTGTGGGTGCGCGATGCTGTCGATGCGGTTGATGCCGGGTTGGCGGCGATGATTGCCGCGCTGCTCAATCGCGCGGAAGAGCATGCCGACACGATCATGCCGGGCTTTACGCATCTGCAGGTGGCGATGCCGGTGACGCTGGGCCACCATCTGATGGCCTATGTCGAAATGCTCGGCCGCGACCGCAGCCGCTTTGCCGACGCGCGTGCGCGGATGAACCGCTGTCCGTTGGGCAGTGCCGCTCTGGCAGGGACCGGTTTTCCCATTGACCGGGCAATGACGGCGGCGGCGCTCGGTTGCGATGGGCCGACTGCCAACAGTCTCGATGCTGTTTCTGATCGCGATTTCGCGCTCGATTACCTGTCCGCCGCCGCCCAGTGCAGCCTGCATCTTTCGCGCCTGGCCGAAGAAATCATCATCTGGGCCAGCCAGCCCTATGGCTTCGTCGCATTGTCTGATGCCTGGTCGACGGGCAGCTCGATCATGCCGCAAAAACGCAATCCCGACGCGGCGGAGCTCGTGCGCGGGCATAGCGGACGGATCATCGGCTGCCTGACCAGCCTGATGATCACGATGAAGGGCCTGCCGCTCGCTTATTCAAAGGACATGCAGGACGACAAGCCGCCGGTGTTCGAAGCGCATGATCTGCTGGCGCTCAGCATCGCCGCCATGACGGGGATGGTGGAGAGCCTGACCTTCCGTCCGGA
>JBOFDB010000318.1:0-2033 GCA_051646545.1 Sphingomonas sp. | reverse complement strand
CAAAAGGAAATGTTAATCACAATGCCATGGCGGACCGGCCCAAGGCCAGCCCAATGCCGCGTTAACCTGAATCGGCGGACCCGCTTGGCTCGCGATCGACCGGAACGGCTCAGAACGGGTTCCAGGTCGCCTGCGGGGTATATTTGAGATAGCCGATGTTGGCGCCGAGCCGCAGACCAATGCCGGAACGGATCGGAACCAGCACGATGTTGTTGGCGGTCAGCGCGGTCATGCCGAAACCGCCGACGATATAGGCGGAACCGTCGATGCCGACGAAGCGCTGATAGATCGCGTTGGTGGCGGGCAGGTTGTAGACCAGCGTCATGGTGCGCGCGCCGTCGCCGCCCCAGTCGAAGCCGACCGATGGTCCCTGCCAGTAAACCCGCAGGTCGCCGGCGTTCTTGGTGTAGAGCGTGCCTTCGCCGTAACGCAGGCCGGCGACAAAGGCGCCTGAGCCTTCTTCGCCCAGGACGTAGCCGTTGGGCAGGCCCCATTGGCTGACCGCACGCTCGATGATCGAGGCGAGGCCGCGGGAGACGTTGCCGAAGAACTTGTGCCCGGCGCCAACCAGTTCGTCCGGGCCGAAGGTCGATGGGCCCTGCTGTTGCGGCGGCGGCAACGGCTGCGCCTGCTGCGCTGACGCCGGCACGGACCAGCACATCAGCGCGGCGACCGTCACCGCGGCAAGGCGTGAAGCAAAAATCATCAAAGAACCCCTGGTATCGAAAATCTGGCCGCCGCTCCCTTAACCTGACACCAATATGCATGGCTCTAGGTTGCGTCCAGTGTCCCCTCGACTTGAATGTTATCGGCACCAACTATGACGGCACAACGGCGGGAAAGATACGGTTGGTGCCCCGGAATGGCCTTTTTTGGCCTGTTGGCGGCGCTTTTGGCGGTTTTCAGCGTTGATTTCGCCGCTTATGCCACGACCACGGAACGGGTGGTGGTGAACCGCTATTCCGGTCTGGCGATCGGGGGTTTTGACCCCGTGGCCTATTTCACCGAATCGCTCGCCCTCCAGGGGCTGCCGGATTTCGAGGCCTCCGAATCAGGCGCGGTCTGGCGCTTCCGCAACGAGGGCAACCGGGCCTCCTTTGTCTCCCATCCGGAGGTCTATGGCCCCCGGTTCGGCGGCTACGATCCGGTCGATATTGCGCGAGGGGTGACCTATGCCGGCAGCCCGCGGATCTGGCTGATCGTCGAAAACAGGCTCTATCTGTTCGGCCGCGAGCAAAGCCGCGACGCTTTTGCCGCCAATCCGGCGCGTTTTCTCAAAGACGCCGAGGCGCGCTGGCCGGCGCTGGAACAGGGGCTGGCGGAGTAGGTAGAGAGATCAAACCGCCGCCGTCGGATCGCCCCAGGCGATGAACTCCGGAATGATGAAATCCTCGCGCCCGGCGCCGAAATGCAGGGGGGCGCCGTTTGAATCGGTGATCTTGCCGCCAGCCGCGGTGATGACCGCATGTCCGGCCCCGATGTCCCATTCGCAGGTCGGCGACAGCCGGGGGTAGATATCAACCAGCCCCTCGGCCACCCGGCCGAATTTGACGGCGGACCCCAGCTCGGACCGCACCGCGCCCGGTCGCGCCGCTATAAAGGCTTCGGTCCTGGCGTCGCCATGCGAGCGGCTGACCGCCACCGTCCACGGCTCGCCACGCGGCGGGCAGGCGCGGGTGCGGATCGGCTCTACCAAAGGCGCGTTGCCGCGCAGCGTGAGCCGCTCGGCGCCGCGGCCGACGATGCCGCGCCAGATCAGCCCCAGCGCCGGCGCGCCGACGATGCCGAGCAGCGGCATGCCATGGGTCACCAGCGCCAGGTTGACGGTGAATTCGTTGCGGCCGGCGACGAACTCCTTGGTGCCGTCGAGCGGGTCGATCAGGAAGAAGCTCTCTTTGAACGGCAGCCGCGCCTCGCCGGCGCGCTCCTCGGACAGCGAGGGGATGCCGGGCGCGAGCCGCGCCAGGCCTTGAGCGATGATTCGATCAGCCGCGAGATCAGCCTCGGTTACCGGCGATCCGTCGCTTTTACCG
>JBOFDB010000086.1:0-9592 GCA_051646545.1 Sphingomonas sp. | reverse complement strand
AATATCGCCGATGTCGCCGATGTGCTTGGCTATGCCGGCCCGCATGTCGAACTCCGCCAGGCGTGCACAGGCTTTGCCAATGCGCTGATGATCGCAACCGGGCTGATCGCGACCGCACCGGGCCGTCCAGTCGTTATCGTCGGATCGGAAACCGGATCGCTGTTCTTTGATCCGAGCACGCTGGGGCAAGACCCGGGGCAAATCGTCAACCTGGTCCAGATGGGTGACGGCGCCGGCGCGATCGTGCTGGCGGGCGGTAGCAATCGGCCGCGTGGCGGCATCATCGATCGCGCCTGGTTCGGCTCGATCGGGCTCGATCGCGAAGCCGGGATCAGCCTGGCACAGGGCGCGCGCCATTTCGACCATGATTATGCCCCGATCCGCGCCACCGGTCATCGCCTGTTCGATGCCGGCGCCGAGGCGGCGGCGACGCTTGGCTACCCCATCCACGACGCCGACTGGATCATCCCGCATCAGGTTGGCGGACGCATTGGCGATCAGGTGACGACCCATTTCGGGCTGACGCCGGGCCGCACCTTCGTCAACGCTGATCGGCTGGGTAACACCGGATCGGCGGCAATTTGGCTTGCCTTCCACCATTTGCGCGAACAAGCCACTCGTGCCGGAGAGCGCACGGTGGTGCTGGGGGCGGAAGCGTCAAAGCATATGTTCGGAGGCTTTGCCTATGTCGATGGCTGATCCGCTGGTCGACGTGGTGGGCCTTGCCAAGCGCTATGCCGGGACGCCGGTCGTGCGGGATGTGACGCTGACGCTGCGCGCCGGTGAGATTGTCGGGCTGGTTGGCGCCAATGGTGGGGGCAAGACAACGACGCTGCGCATGATCGCCGGGCTGGTCCGCGCCGATGCGGGCAGCGGCACCGTGCTGGGCCAGCCGATCGGCGCCGCCGATGCGCGGCAACGGCGCCAAATCGGCTATATGGGGCAGAAGATCGCGCTCTACCCCGATCTGACCGTTATCGAGACGCTGCGCTTTCACGCCGCCGTTCATGGCATTGCCGGGAGCAGCGCCGTCATCGAAGCGGCGCTTGATCGCTATGGCATTGGCAAGGTGGCGCGGCAAGGTTGTGCCACTTTATCGGGCGGCTGGGCGCGGCGCGTGCAATTTGCCGCAACGGCGCTTGCCGAGCCCCGGCTGCTGCTCCTCGACGAGCCCACCGCCGGCCTTGATGTGGCGACGCGCCGTGACATCTGGCGCTGGATGGAGGAATTTGCCCGCGCTGGCCATGGCATCGTCATCAGCACGCACGACCTGGCCGAGGCCGAGCAATGCCCGTCGATTCTGCTGTATCACGGCGGCATTGCCGGGCCGCAATCCATGCCGCGTGACATCGCCGCGGCGGAAGGGGCACGGTCGCTGGAGGCCGCCGTACTCAGCATTGTGGATCGGACGGCGTGATGCGCGCGTTGCGTCGGGTTGCCGCAGTGGCGTGGATCGAGATGGTCCGCCTTACCCGCACGCGCATCGCGCTGACGCTGCTCATTCTGGTGCCGACGCTGCAGGTGCTGCTGTTTGGCTATGCGATCCGCCCCTCTGGCGCGACATTGACCGTCGCCATCGCTGCCGAACAACCCGCCGACGCGCAGGCGCTGGCGACCGCGCTTGGCAAACGTGGCGATGTCGTGCTGATCGGCGGGACGCAGCGATCGGGTAGCGCCGAAGCAGCAGTTCGCCATGGCATGGCGTTGATCGGGGTTGAGCTGTACGAACAGCCCTCCTTCGCCAATCCCACCGCGCATATCCGTCCCGCGCGGATCGTCATCGACACCAGCAATGCGACGCTGGTCGCCGCCGCCGTGCCGACGATCGAAAGCGCTTATTGGCAGGCATTGGCGGCGCGCAACGAAATTACCGACAGCGGCCCCGGCTATCGCATCGAGCGGCTGTATAACGCTGATGCCCGCGCCGACTGGACGTTCCTGCCCGCGCTGATCGGGGTGACGGTGATGATCGCGATGATCATGCTCGGCACGATCAGCCTGGCGCGCGAACGCGAGGGCGGCACGTGGGAGGCACTGCTCGCGCTCCCCATCGCGCCTGCCGAGGCGTTGATCGGCAAGCTCATGCCCTATGTCGTGATCGGCACGGTGCAGGGGCTGCTGGTGCTGGGCGCAGGGCTCTGGCTGTTCGATTTGCCCGCGCGCGGATCGGTGGGCGCGCTGGTCGCGCTGCTGCCGCTGTTCGCGGCTGCGCATCTGGTGCTGGGCTATGCGATTTCGGCGCGCGCGGCGACGCAGATGGCGGCGCTGCAAGGCGCGGTTGCCTTTTACCTGCCGGCAATGTTGCTGTCGGGCTTTCTCTACCCGTTCGAAACGCTGCCACGCTGGGCGCAAGCGATCGGCACGGTCTTCCCGCTCACCCATTTTATCCGCGCTGCCCGGGGAGCATTGCTGATGGGGTGGGATACGGCCGACGTGCTGACCCAGGGTGCGCCGATCATGGTGTTTCTGGCGGGCGCGGTAATCGCGGCCCTGGCCGCGCAGGCACGGCGGCTGGACTGACGTTGCGATCGAGCGCAGCGGCCAGGCTGCCAGGGGTTTTGGCCTCTGCGCCCGGCGTCGAACAAGGCGATTGCCTTACCACGCCTTGGTTCGACGGCCCCTTTGTTGTAGAGCCGGAACGGGATTGGAATTGAGTCTCCTGTAACCACTCCCCCGTTGCCGACGAATATCGCAGCATCCGGACGGTGGCGCAATCGGGCGGCACCCCGGCACTTGCAGGAGTTTTCCCAATGTCGCTCATCCGTTTCCTGGCCCCCGCGCTTGCGGTGGCGACGCTTGCCACCGTCAGCGCGCCGGTTTCGGCCGCCACTGTCCAGAAGTTCGACGCCGCCGCGTTCAACGCCGCCAAGGCCGCCGGCAAGCCCGTGCTGGTCGATGTCAAGGCGTGGTGGTGCCCGGTCTGCGGCTCGCAGAACCGCACGATCAAGGCCGCTGTCACTGGCAACCCGGCTTATGACAAGCTCGTCATTTTCGAAATCAACTACGACACCCAGAAGGCCGAATGGCAAGCGCTTGGCGTCCACAAGCAGGGCACGCTGATCGGCTATAAGGGCAGCAGCGAAGTCGGCCGCGTCGAGTTCAAGACCGACAAGGCGGTGATCAACGGCCTGCTCCAGACTGTGGCGAAGTAACATGGCGGGCGAGACACTGAGCCCGGCGCTGGCCTTTGCGGCGGGTGCGCTGACCATCCTGTCCCCGTGCGTGCTGCCCTTGGTGCCGATCGTCTTGGGCAGTGCGGCGCAACGTCACCGCATGGGGCCGCTCGCGCTGGCGGTGGGCTTGGTCGTCTCGTTCACCGGCGTCGGCTTCGCGCTGGCGACGCTTGGCGCGGCGAGCGGTTTCGATGGCGACTGGGTACGCTATTTCGGCGCCGCGCTGCTGCTCGCCGCCGGCATCGCGCTCCTTATCCCCAAGCTGCAATATTGGCTGCAATCCGCCGCCGCGCCGCTGGCCGAATGGGCATCGAAGCGGCAGGATGGGCTGGAGCGGTTTGGCCTGTTCGGCCAGTTCGGTATTGGCGTGCTGCTCGGCCTGGTGTGGAGCCCGTGCGTAGGCCCGACGCTGGGCGCAGCGACGGTGCTCGCTGCACAGGGGCAGAATCTCGGCGCGGTGGCGCTCACCATGGCCGCCTTCGGCCTGGGCATTGCCACGGTCCTGCTGGTGCTGGCGACCGCGACGCGCTCGCTGCTCCAGCGCTGGCGGGGTCGGCTGATGTCGGCGGGGTCGGGCGGCAAGCGCGTGCTTGGCACGCTGCTCGCGGTGGTCGGCGTGCTGATCATCACCGGCGGCGACCATTATGTCGAAGGCGTGCTGGTCAGCATCACCCCCGACTGGCTGGCCGATCTGACGACGTCGATCTGAACCGTATCGATCTGACCATATCGATCTGACGCTTGAGCCCCCTCTCCTGCTTCGGTTGGAGAGGGGGTTCACGCATGAAACCAACCGGCGCCCTCAACCACCCAGCGCCGCAATCACCGCTTCCGCCGTTTCTGCGCCCGAAAAATTCTGCTGGCCCGTTATCAAATTGCCGTCGCGCACCGCAAAACCGCGCCACAGCCCGGCCTGGATATAATTGGCTCCCAGCCGCTTGAGCTCATCCTCGATCCGCCAAGGCATAACGTGCTTGTCGCGGGACAATGCACCCATTTCCCACACGGCGTTATCGGCGAAATCTTCCTCAACATTGGCAAAGCCCGTCACGGTCTTGCCATTGGCGAGCAGCGCGCCGTTGGACAGCGTTGCATAGCGCAGGATCGCCGTGCCGTGGCACAGCGCGGCAGCAACTTTCCCCGCTTCGTAGAAAGCGACGAACTTCGCCTGCAGCTCGTGCGCGTCGGCAAAAGTGAACATCGGCGCCTGGCCGCCCGCGACGACGATGGCGTCGAATGCGTCGATTTCGAGCGCGCTGACCGGCTTAGTATCCTCAACCAACGCCGCGAGCGACAGGGTCGCGATGAAGCCCATCGAGATCAGGTCGCTTGATGAATAGCCCGAGGCGTCGCGCGGATCGCTCATCGCATCGGCCTCACAGCGGCCGCCGCTTGGCGAGAATATCTCGACCTCATAGCCCCGCTCAGTGAAAGCGAACCAGGGATGAGTCAGCTCCGACCACCAAAAACCGACCGGCCAACCCGTCGTCGTCGACACGGCGGGATTGGAGATGATGATCGCGACCCGCTTGGGGTTACGGCGATTGACAGGGTTAGCGTCCTTCAGGCTCATCCGCGATACTCCCGATATAGCTCTTTGTCAGGATGACGCGACGCAGATATGAACCTTTGGCAAATCACTCAAATGAAACCGCTGCATATCGCCAATGAACGATCGTGATCTTCGTCGCCTCGACATGAACCTGCTGGTGGTGTTTGCTGAGACGATGCGCCACCAGCGGCTGACGGTGGTGGCGGAGCGGCTGGGGCAGACGCAATCGGCGATCAGCCATGCCATTGCGCGGCTGCGCGACATTCTGGACGATCCACTCTTCATCCGCCGGCCGCACGGGGTGGAGCCGACGCCGCGGGCCGTGGCGCTGGAACCCAAGATACGCGCCATCATCGATCTTGCGCGCGAGGCTCTGGCGTCGGGGGCGCCTTTTGACCCGGCGACATCGACCGCCGAGCTCCGCATCGCCGCGCAGGATTATCATTGCGCACTATTCGCCGCGCCTTTGCTGGCGGCGGCGGAACGCGAAGCGCCAGGGCTGAACCTGACGTTTCTGCCAATGGCGCGACAGCCCGCGCTTCACGCGCTGGAACGGGGCGAAGTGGAGATTGCGATCGGCTTTTTGCGCGCGCCCAATGACAGTTTCGTCGCCGAGCCTCTATTCGACCAAGGTTATGCGGTGGTCGCACGCGCGCACCATCCCCGGCTCGCGCAGCTCGCGACGCTCGACGGCTATTGTGGCGAGCGGCATCTCATCGTCAGTCAATCGGGTGAGCGGCGCGGCATCGCTGATCAGGCGCTTGCAAAGCTGGGGCGCGAGCGGCGGGTGGTTGCGGCATTGCCCTATTTCCTGGCGGCGCTGGCCACGGTGTCGCGTACCGATTTGGTCGCCACGTTGCCGCGCGCATTGGTGGAGGCCTTTGCGACGCATTTCAGCCTTGCCGTGGTCGAGCCGCCAGTCGCGCTGCGGCGCTTTCCGGTCGCGGTTGTGCGACACCGGCGTAGCATCGGTAATGGCGCGGTTGACTGGGTGCTCGGGGCGCTGGCCAGCATTCCAGACGATCATGACGGCACCACCCTGGGCAGCGCGCGCAGCCGGGCCAGCGCCAGCAGCGCGAACAGCGCCGCGACGATGAACGCCGCGCCGGGGAAATAGACCGGCGCATCGGCGGCAGTAAACCAGGCGAGCGGCTGGGTCAGGATCAACGGCGCGGCGACCGATCCCACCCCCATCGCCATCGCGGCGACACCCTGAACCTCGCCCTGCGTATCGGCGGTGGCGCGGCGCGACAGCATCGCCATCAGGCTGGGCTGGACCAGGCTCTGGATCGCGATGCCCAGCATCGGCACAAACGCCATCAGCGTCGAGCGCGCAAAGGCATAGATGAGGAAGGCGGCGGTCGCGCCGATCAGGCCGATCGTCGCGGCATCGCGCTCCCCCAGCCGCTTGACGGCCGGACCGGTCAGCAAGGTCTGGCTGGCCGCGATGACGCAGCCGACGATCGCCAGGCTCGCGCCGATCATCCCGGTCGACCAGCCAAAGGCGGCGATGGCGTAAAAGCTCCAGGTCAGCGGATAGACCAGGCTCGCGATCTGCCACAGCACCAGCACGCCCGCTGCCGCCGTCATTCCCGGAATCGCGCGCGCTGCCTGCAACGCCCCCAGCGGGTTGGCGCGGCGCCACTCAAAGCGGCGGCGATGCTCAGGCGTCAGCGTTTCGGGAAAGACCGTCAGGCCATAGACGAAATTGGCGCCCGCCAGCGCGGCTGCGGCAATGAACGGCGCGCGGTCCCCCAGCGAGCCCAGCAGGCCGCCGATCGCCGGGCCAATGACAAAGCCGACGCCGAATGCGGCGCTGACATAGCCAAAGGTGCGCGCGCGATCCTCTGGCCGGGTCGTGTCGGCGAGCGCGGCCTGCGCCGCGCCATAGCTGCCGCCGAACCCGCCCGACAAAGTACGGCTGACGAACAGCAGCGCCAGGCTGTTGGCCGCCGCCATCACCAGATAATCGATCGCAAGCAGGCCCAATGCCGCCAGCAGCATCGGCCGCCGTCCGAACCGGTCGCTCATATTGCCGATCACCGGCGCGGCGAAAAAAGTCGCCAGGGCCATGCACAGCCCCATCCACGAGCCGACATTGATCGCCTGCGACAAATCAAGCCCGCCAATATGCATCAACAGGCGCGGCAGCACCGGCATGACAAGGCCAAACCCCATCGCGTCGATGAAGATCGTGGCCAGGATGAAAGGGGTGCGATGGCGAGGGGCGGTCATAACGGATGCTTTGAAGATCAGCAGGGTCGGTGCCAGCGGCAAACGCAGCCGGCAGGGTTAGCGCAGCGTGGTTCTATGCCGCTTTCGCGACGCTGCAGCTTTGTCGGAACCAGGCTTTCCCACGCGAATGTTCCCGAATGTTCCCACTGACCATGGGGCTTTGCCAGCACCCTTGCGGGCGGCGGCATCGGGCAGCGGCGTTGCGGCGTCGACGATTGGAAAGAGCGCCGCGCCAGCATAGGGCGAGCTTTAGCTGTAGGAAAGGAGCGGCCGCGAGCTGGCCTGATCCACCTTCAACCGTCATCCCTGCGCCGACCTAAACCCGATCAGACAAATCCCACATTCGTGCCCAGCGCGGAGCCTGCAAAATTGTTGATGTTGGGCAGCACCGTCGTCAGGTCGGACGCGGCGACGCCGAACCAGCTCGCCAGCGTCGCGCCATATTGATCAACCGACATGGTGGGGATCAATCGGCCCTGGCCGATATCGTCGGGGCCGTTATTCGCCAATGTCGGGTTGATGCCATAATAGCGCCCGCCCTTCACCGCGCCGCCGAGCACGAAATGCATGCTACCCCAGCCATGATCGGTGCCGTCGTTATTGGAGGTGAGCGCGCGGCCGAAATCGGACGCGGTAAAGGTCGTCACCTGGTTGGCGACGCCAAGCTCCACCGTCGTATCGTAAAACGCCCGCAACGCATCCGCGAGGTTGGTGAGCAGCACCGGGTGCAGCGTGTCGAGCCCATCATGCGTGTCAAACCGGCTGGTCGAGACGAAGAAGACTTGCCGCTTGGCGCCCAATTGCTGGCTGACGGAGATCATCCGCGCGACAAGCTGGAGCTGCGTGCCGAGCGAGCTTTGATTGTCGGCAGCGGCGGGGAACGGCGTGGTTGTCGCTTGTGCGCTCGCCAGCGCGCTCGACACCTGAGTATAAAGGTTGAGCGCGCGGCCGCCGACCTGGCCCAGCGCGCTTTCCATCTGGTGATTGCCCGCCAGCGATCCATTGATCAGCGAGGCCAGCACATTTGCCGCCGCTGTCGATCCCTGCAGGGCGGTGCGCGCGGAAAGACCGATTGGGCCCGACGGCGTCACCGAATATTGCACCGCTGCCTTGCCGGTCAGAAACACCGCGTTGCCGCTGACGTTGATGCAGGTCACCGTCGCGGTGCCATTGCCCGATTGCAGCAAATCGCCGATCCGCCCGCCCCAGCCTGACGACGCGCCTTCGGGCGAAGAGGCCTGCCAATAGCTTTGCTGGTCGTTGTGGCTCAGCAGCTTGGGCGGCAACGCCACGCTTTTGGCAAGATATTGCGCCTTGGTGGTCGGCTGAACGAGGGTGCCGACATTGAGCGCCACCGCCATTTTTCCGGCGTTGAAAATGGGCAGCAGCTTGGCGAGTTCGGGCGCCAGCGCATATTGTGCGCCACCCGGCAGCGCCACTGACGGATTGAGCACGGTCGCCGCAAGCTGCGCCTGCGTATAATTCAGCCCCGTGCGCTGGCTGGCGTAGACATTGAAACGGCTGGTGTCATAGGGCGCCAGCGTGTTGGCGTAATCATTGCCGCCATAAAGGAACACGCAGACAAGCGCCTTGTAATCGCTTGCGGTCGCGGCAGCCGCCTCGCCGATGGCGGCCAGGTTCATCACGAATGGCGTTGCCGACCCGGCCAGCGAGAGGGCGGAAGCGCGCTTCAAAAAGGCGCGGCGCGAAACATCGTTGCTCATCCCCACCCCCTTAGCGAAGAACCAGATATTCGGGCGCGGCCATCACCAGCAGGATGGCCGCGTAGATGCGGTTATTGATGCCCGCGCTCGTCGAAATCGAAATGGTGTCGAGCGCGGTCTTCATCTGCGCGATCGTCGCCGCGCTGATCTGATTGGCGGCAAGCACCAGATTGAGTTCGTTGAGCAGCGCCTGGCTGTCGGTCGCCAGCACGGTGAGCGAGGAATAATCGGGCTTGGCCTCGCCCGCGCCATTGGCGATCACCGATTGCATGTAATTGACGTAAGCGATGACCGAAGGCTCGTTGGTTACCTGGAATTCCGGCGCGACGAGGCCGTTCGACGAAATCGAGGTGCCGGGCGGGGTGTAGCCGGGGCGGAACCAGTTGAACACGCTGGGCGCATGGCCCGGGCTTTCGCCAATGCGATTGGCGGTCGACGAGACATTGCCGAACGGCCAGAGGTTGGTCGGCGAGGTGACGTTGAACGCCTTTGCCCATTGCACCAGCCGCACCACCGGCTCGCGCAACTTGCCAAAGCTGGTACCGCTGACCTGGCTGTCGTCGCGCGCTTCGGCATCGAGCAGAATGGCGCGAACCACCGCCTTCATATCGCCGCGCACGCCGCTGCCATTGTTGATGAACACCCCCGCCACCCGGCTGACATAAGCGGGCGACGGATTGCTCGTCGTCATGTGCTGGATCAGCTGTTTGGCGACGAAGGGCGGCAGGTTTGAATGGTTGAACAGGCCATCAAGCGCGATTTTGCGGGCGGTGGCGCCATCGCTGCCCGCCGGAATGTTGATGCCGATAAAGCTGGTTGCGCCGGTTTCATGCTGGCTGGCATTGATGATCATCGGCAGCCGCATGCGCGCGGGCGTGGTGTTGTCGGTGTTGGCATAGGTATAGCCG
>JBOFDB010000033.1:0-1913 GCA_051646545.1 Sphingomonas sp. | reverse complement strand
TCAAGGATGTGCCCTTGTCCATGGCGCCGCCGGAAAGCCAGGCGGCGATCCGCGAATTCGGTCGGCCGGAATCTGACAAGCTGATCGCCGAAGTGCCGGTGGAGACGCCGGTCGATCCGGACCAGATGGTGAAGGCCTTCCGCCGCTGGGACGAGGAGATCGGCTCGAGGCGGACCTGAGGCGGGGGGCGGTCATTCGCCCGTCGAGATACACGCGTGAAACACCACCCTTAACCTCTCCCCGGCGGGGAGAGGCCGGCGCCGATTGCGAGTGCGAACCTCTACGTCACCCCCGGCGAGCCAGAGCAGAAGCCCTTGCTTCTGCGGAGGCGAGGGAAGGGGGTCCAGGGGTTGCAGGGCTTAGACTTCGAAGCTGCGAAACCAGCTTGCTGGATTGCCCGCCGGTGGAGTTTATGAGACAGATCGGTCGTCCAAGCCGCCCCTGGACCCCCTTCCCCTCGCTTCGCTCGGCCGGGGGTGACGTCGGGGTTTATGTGCCATTTGGCGTAAAGCACCAGGCCCCGAAGGTCACCCCCGCCGAGCACTCAGCGCCCGTTCCACCGCCCGGCTCAACAGCGGCTGGGCCGCGCCATAGATTTCGTAATTCTGGCTCGACCGGTCATTGACCAGTTGCGGCGTGGCGAGCCCCTCCATCGAGCCTTCGGAGCGGAACAGCGCGTCGAAATGCGCCCAGAGCCGGGCATTGGCGACCAGTGGGCCGGTGACGGTGATGCGTGAGGGAAACAGCAGCCGGCAGACATTGGCGAGCGCGCGCGCCAGCAGCCGCGCGGCCATGTCGATCTCGGCAAGGCTCATCAGGTCGCAATCCGGCAGTTGCGCCTGCAGCGTCGCCTCGTCCTCGCTGAGCTCCGGCCATTGCTCCCGGAGCCGCGGCATCAGCGACCAGAGCGCGGCACCGGTTTCCAGGCAGGCGGTATTGCCGCAGCCGCAAGCGCGTCCGGCCAGGCGCGAGAAACGCCAATGGCCGATCTCGCCGAACGAGCCGCCGGCCGGCGCGAAGGATTGGCCGTCGACGGCATAGGCAAGGCCTACCCCCCAGCCCCAATGCAGCAGCAGCGAACCGCCGGAATGGCCGGCCGGGTCCTGCATCGCGCGGGCCCTGAGCTCGGCGTCGAGATTGCGGCAGACCTCCACCGGCGGCGTGATCGGCTCCAGCGCCGCGGCGACGTCGAGGCCGCGCATGCGCGGCCAGCGCGACGACATCAGCCATTGCCTCTGCTTGAGGTCGAGCAGGCCGGACAGCGACACCCCCGTGCCGGCATGCTCCATGCCGCGCGGCATCGCCTCGGCAAGCTCGGCGGCGAGCCCCGCCATGGCCTTCGCGATAGCCGCGTTGTCGGCATCGGCAGCCATTCCGGCCAGCCGCTGCTCGATCACCTGGCCGTTCAGGTCGACCAGCACGCCGGCGAGCGAACGGCTGGCGACGTGAATGACGGAGGCGCCGATGCGTCGGGAATTGGCCATCAACAGCCCGGCCGGCCGGCCGCGCCCGGCCCGTTCTCCCGAGCTTTCCAGCAGCAGTCGGCGCGCCACGAGATCACCGACCACCCGCGATGTGGTGGTCGAGCGCAGCCCCAGCTGCTCGCCGATCTCGGAACGTGAATGCGCGGCTCCGCGCGCCACCAGCGCGAAGGCTCTGGCGCAATCGCGTTCATGGGCGCCGGCAAACGGCATGGCGGCGATCTCGTCTATGACCACGTCTGCATTTCCTAATTTAGAACTTGAGCGTTCAAAATAGATATTGCCTTTTCGAGCGACGCTCATAAACTTCAGATGACATAAATGAAACAATTTATGTGTTCGAGGTTCAAAATTAGCATGTTCGATATTCGTATCACCGAAGACAAGGCGGCCATGGGCGCCGCCGCCGCCGCGCTCGCCGTCGCCGCCATC
>JBOFDB010000299.1:0-4166 GCA_051646545.1 Sphingomonas sp. | reverse complement strand
CGGCGCGCGACATGGCGCCGTTCAACGCGCGTTTCGCCTCCGCCGTCCGCATGGCACGCCACGCGCCGATCCGCGTCAGCGCCATCGAGGAAAAACTCGGCACGCGCTACACCGTCGATACGCTGGCGGCGGTGACGCGGCTGTTTCCCAAAAAGCAGTTCATCTGGCTGATGGGGGCGGATAATCTCGCCCAATTCCACCAATGGCGCGGCTGGCGGAAAATTGCGGGCGATGTTCCGATTGCGGTGATTGCGCGTCCGGGTTATGATGCGCTTGCCCATGCGGCGCCCGCAATGGGCTGGTTGCGGCGGTTCGTCCACCCCGCACGCCAGGCAAAGAATTGGACGGACTGGAGACTGCCGGCGCTCGTGCTGTTGCGCTTTCGCCCCGACCAGCATTCGGCGACTGCCTTGCGCAAGGTAGACCCCGCCTGGCAGCGCCGTTTTCCTCAGTCAGCCGATCCCGGCAAGCGCCGCTGGCGCACCCCCTAGCAACACCAGGAGCACCCTTGGCCTCAACTCCCCATGTCCAGCGCGTCCCCGACCCCCAGGGCGTCGAGGCGCTGCATCAGCTTGTGCTGGCGTCACTGGATGACGACCAGGCCGTGGAAACCGTGTCGATCCCGCTGGCGGGCAAAAGCTCGATCGCCGACCATATGGTGATCGCCAGCGGCCGGTCGACGCGGCAAGTCGCGTCGATGGCGCAGAAGCTGGCCGAGAAGATCAAATCGACCATCGGTCGCGCGCCGCGGATCGAAGGGCTGCCCACCGCCGACTGGGTGTTGATCGACGCAGGCGACGTGATCGTCCACCTGTTCCGGCCGGAAGTGCGCAGCTTTTATAATCTGGAGCGGATGTGGGCCTTTGGCGACACGCCCGCCGAAGCCGCGCGCGCCTGACGCCACCTGATCCACGCCCGTGCTGCTCCATATCGTGGCGCGCGGGCGCATTGGGCGCAGTGCCGAGGGCGAACTGGTCGATCGCTATCTGAAGCGGATCACTTGGCCCGTGCGGGTGACCGAATTGCCCGATACCGGCGGCCGCGTGCCACCGCTGGAGGCGCCCGCGCGGACCGTGGTGCTGGATGAGACGGGGGAGCCGCTCTCCTCCCGCCATTTTGCCGACCGGCTGGGGCGCTGGCGCGACGATGGCGTGCGTGAGGCGCGCTTCCTGCTCGGCGCTGCCGATGGCTTTAACGATGCCGACCGCGCCAGTGCCGACCTGTTGCTCTCATTCGGTCATCTCACCTGGCCGCATTTGATGGCGCGCGCGATGCTGGCCGAACAATTGTGGCGGGCGACGAGCATCCTTGCCAACCACCCCTATCATCGCGAAGGATGAGGGGCATGGGGTGGTGGTGGTTGAGCGGCGCAACTAAAATTCATCGTCACCCCGGCCTTGGTGATGAAGGTCGCCGTGTCCCCCGGACACGGCTGAAACCGTCCGGGGGACGGTTTCACCTTCATCACGGGTCCCGCTGCATCCAACGCGCCGAAAAAGCGGGACCCCGGCTCAGGGCCGGGGTGACGGTCATCCTTTTAGCTAGCATTGCGATTCTCGCTTTCCTCGGCTGGTCAGCCTCCGCAGCCCCTGCTTTATCCAGCGACCAGCAGCGCCTGCTTGCCGCGCGCGCGCAATCCACCGCCGCCGCCAGGCGCGCCCAGGCGCTCGAACAGCAGGCCGCTGCCGAACAGGACGAAGCGCGCAAGGCCCGCGCCGAGGAAGCGGCGGTTGCCGCGCGCATCCAGACGGCCGAAGCCGATGCCGCCGCCGCGCAGGCGCGCATCGCGATCATCAACCGGCTGATTGCCCGCCAGCGCGCCGATCTGGCCGCCAAGCAGGGCCCGGTCGTGCGACTAATGGCGGCGCTGCAGGCGCTCGCCCGGCGGCCGGTGCTGTTGAGCGTGGCCCAGCCGGGGTCGGTCAGCGACATGGTGCATGTCCGCGCCGTGCTGGCAACGGCGCTGCCGGTGGTGCAGGCGCGCACGGCGGACGTCCGCGCCGGGCTGGAGCGGACGCGCCAGTTGCAACGCGACGCAGCACTAGCGGTCGCCTCGCTTGGCGAAAGCCGCCAGCGGCTGGAGGCGGATCGGCTGGCGCTGGTGCGGCTCGAAGCCGAACATCGCCTGAAATCGCGCCAGTTCGGCCGCGACGCGCTGTTCGAGTCCGACCGCGCGATTGCGCTGGGCGAGCAGGCGCGCGACCTGGTTGACCTGATGACGCAGGCCAGCAATGCCGCCACCGTCCGCGCCGAACTGGAAGCGCTGCCCGGCCCGCTGCCCCGCCCGTTAAAGCCGGGCGAGGCGCCTTCGCCGGTCGATGCGCTGGGCTGGTCGCATGCTGCTCCGCCCTATCGCTTGCCCGTTGCCGGTAGGCTGGTGACGGGGCTGGGAGAGCTGTCCGATACCGGCGTCCGCTCGCGCGGGCTGACACTGGAGACCCAGGCAAACGCGCTGGTGGTGGCGCCCGCGGCGGGCCGCGTCGTCTTTGCCAAGCCGTTCCGCGATTATGGCACCGTCGTCATCATCGATCATGGCGGCGCCTGGACATCGCTCATGGCGCGCCTTGCCGATACCAGCGTCGCGGTCGGCGACAAGGTGCAGCAGGGCAGCCCGATTGGCCATGCGCCGACAGGCGACCACCCCCGCATCACGCTTGAGCTGCGCCGTCGCGACCGGCCGATCGACATGACGCGCCTCATCGGCTGATCGGCTTTGCTAGCCCGCACGAATGCCGCTATCGTAACTCGGTTAGTCGTTTTGTAAGTGGACCCGTACCCCATGGCCCGTGCCTTGTTGCAGGCTTCCGCGATTGCGCTGTCGCTTGCCGCCATCCCGCTCGCGACGAGCGCGATGGCCGAAGTCGATACCGGCAGCTATCGCGATCTCGACCAGTTTATCGACGTGTTCAATCTGGTGAAGGCCAATTATGTCGACCCCGTTGACAACAAGACGTTGATCCATGGCGCGATTGACGGGATGCTGGCGGCGCTCGACCCGCATAGCTCCTATGAGGACGGCGCCGATTTCGACAATCTGCGCATTCAGACCGAAGGCAATTATGGCGGTGTTGGCCTGTCGGTAACGCCGCAGGACGGCGTGCTGAAAGTCATCGCGCCGCAGGAAGACACGCCGGGCTGGCGCGCGGGCATCAAATCGGGCGATTACATCACCCAGATTGACAGCAAAGAGCTGTTCAACGTGCCGTTTGAGGATGCGGTGGGCGCCTTGCGCGGCACACCGGGATCAAAGGTTGCCGTCACCATCGTCCGCCCCGGTCGCGACAAGCCGATCACGCTGACGCTGACGCGCGAGAAAATCGTCATCGTGCCAGTCAAATGGTCGACCGAAGGCGCGATCGGCATTGTCAACATCAACACCTTTTCTGATCAGACCGGCGATTATGTCAGGAAGGCGATTGCCGGGATCAAGGCCAAGCTGGGCCATGATCCGCTGGGCTATGTCGTCGATTTGCGCGACAATGGCGGCGGCTTGCTGGCCGAGGCGATTTCGGTGTCCGACACCTTCCTCGACCATGGCGAAATCGTCTCGCAACGCGGGCGCGGCAAGACCGATATTCAGCGCTATTTCGCCACCCCCGGTGACGCGACCGGCGGCAAGCCGATCGTGGTGTTGACGAATGCCGGCACCGCATCCGCCTCCGAAATCGTCGCGGGCGCGCTGCAGGACCATCACCGCGCGGTGGTGATCGGCACGCGGAGCTTTGGCAAGGGATCGGTCCAGTCACTGCTGCCCCTGGGCCCGCATACCGAAGTGCGGCTGACGACGGCGCGCTATTACACGCCCTCGGGCCGGTCGGTGCAGGAAGGCGGCATCGACCCCGATGTCGCGGTGCCGCAACTTTCCGACCCCGATTACAAGTCGCGCCCCGTTTTCCGGGAGAATGACTTGCGCAAGCACCTGATCAATCAGGCCAAGGTCGATGATGCGGTGCTGGAGGAAGACACCACGCCGGACAAGCGGATCAGCGAAAGCGCCGATGCCCTTAAAAAGCGCGGCATCGACGATTATCAGCTTTATTATGCGCTGAAGACGATCGCCCGGCTGGGCGGGCCGACCGAAGTCGCGATGATCGACAAGCTCGGCGTCCACAAGCCGGTACCGCAATTGCCGCCGGAAAAGCCCGATGCGGGCGATGCGGCGCCGA
>JBOFDB010000202.1:0-1056 GCA_051646545.1 Sphingomonas sp. | reverse complement strand
CAAGAGTGGGTGCGCCTGTCGCAAGCGCCATCGTTGCAACGCAACGGCAGCCTCGCGCCGCGCGCGGTCGGCATCCGCGTTTTTGCGCTGGCCACCCCGGAAGGCTATGTCGTCATGCCCGGCGGCCTCGCACGGGTCGCACCGCAGTCCGATGACGATGTGGTGAGCATGCAGCGCGGCGGCGCCAGCAAGGACATCTGGGTGCGCAGCGAAGCACCGGTGGCACGCGAAGCGCTGGTGAGCCCGCCGATTGCGCCGCACGAACTGATCCGCGCCGAATCGACGATCCCCTCGCGCATCGCCGAAAACCTGTTCTGGTTGGGGCGCTATGGCGAACGATGCGAAGCGCACACCCGCTTGCTGCGCGCCGGGCTCAACCGGCTATCCGGAACCGACGACGAAGGCTTGCGCGCAAACCAATCGCTGGCAAGCATCTGCCATGCGCTTCACCTGCTGCCGCGCAACGCCGATGCCGACGTGGGCGAAGCCCCCCCGCCAAGCGATGCCGACTGGCTCGCTGCCATATTCGACGGCAAGGCTCCGAACAGCCTGCTTGCCAACGCCCGCCGCTTGCAACGCGCCGGCAGCCAGGTGCGCGAGCGGCTATCGGCCGACAACTGGCATGCGCTCAACCGCCTGCCGCAGGTGCTGGAGCAAGCGCCGCCGGGCATTGGCGGCGCCGCCGAAGCGCTTGATAACGCAATGCTGATCTGCGTATCCCTCGCCGGCTTCGCGCTCGACGACATGACCCGTGACGATGGCTGGCGCTTCCTGCTGCTGGGGCGGCGGATCGAACGCCTTGCCGGCCTCGGCGGGCTGATCGGCCACTTTCTGGCGGGCGGCCGTGATCTGCAAAACGACGGGCTCGAATGGCTGCTTGAGGCCACCGACAGCATCATCACTTACCGCAGCCGCTATCAACGGCGCCCCGAAATGCTGCCGGTGCTCGACCTGGTGGTCTTCGACCGCGACAACCCGCATGCGCTGGGCTTCCAGCTTGACGTGCTGACGCGCTACCTCGGCCGCCTTGGGCGTGACTTCGGCATGCGCTTTGCC
>JBOFDB010000319.1:0-1600 GCA_051646545.1 Sphingomonas sp. | reverse complement strand
GGCGCCGACTCCGACGCCGGGCGCGTGGTGACCGGTGCGCGGGCGATCGTCCCAGCCGCGCTCGCGATAGACGGGGGGCGGATTGTAACGATCGTTCACCGCAGCCGAGCCGGCGCCGATGCGTTTTTGATAGCAGTTGCCGTGGTAGTCACAAACCGTCCGTGACGGATTGGTGTATTCGCTCGAAAAATTGAAGTCCGAAGCGCTGGCGCCGGCGGATGCCAGCGCGCCTGCGCCGGCCAGCAGAGCAATCGCAAATGTCCTCATCGTTCTCCTCCAGAAGGCGCAAGCTGTCCTTGCGTGACAAAAGCCGCCCGCAATCCATTCGTTCCGCTGCGAAAACCACCGGCGGTGAAAGTCGAAGCGGGAGCTAGATCGGTTCATAGGCCTCCGAGGCGCAATTGTCGTCATCCTCGACGCGCCGGCGATCGACGATGGCGTTGTTGCTCACGGTGAGGCGATAGGTCTGGGTGCCGAGCGGCTTGCCGATCACCGAATTGAGGTCGGCGCGGACGCAGGCCGTCCAGCCGGCTCCGGCCGGCTCGCGTCGCGGCGGGGAGACCCGCACGCGCTCCGGCTGCGAGGCCGAGGTGAACACCTGCTCCATGTTTTCGCGCATCAGGCGCCTGACGTCCGGCGGCGGCTCAGGCGGCCCGGGATCGGGCGCCTTGGCGCGAAAGATTTCCGGCAGCGGCGCCCGCACGTCGGCAAAGCCGCACGCCGACAGCATCAGCGCTGCTCCCGCCGTCAATAGCAGTCTTGCAATGATTGGCCGCATCCCGCCGCAACGTCCCCCCGCGGGGACACCATTTAGGCGCTCTGCCCCCATTTGCCCAACCCTGGCGCGCACCAATCGATCAACTGTTGCTGATTGGGGTACCCGGCGGCTGCCGTCCGGGGTAAAGGGAACGCGGGAGACCGGACAGGGCGAAGGACCATGCGGCTGACGAAGATCTTGACGGTGGCGCTCGCGACCGGCGCGATGATGGCGGGGTCGGGACAGGCGCTGGCGCAGGCCAAGCGGCCGAGCCCCCCGGACCAGAAGCAGGAGACAAAGCCGGTTATCGACGAGAAGGCCTACAAGGCCGCGCTCGAGCGCATTCCCGAGCCAAAGGAGAAATACGATCCCTGGAGCGGGGCGCGGCCGGCCGAGCCTGCCAGGAAGAAATAGATTGCGGCCGACGGCCGCACTGTTGCATGCAAATACAACGCTTTCGCCCACGCTCTTGCGGGCGTGCTTGAACCTTTCCGGCGTGCACCCCCACCAATGGTCAGCCTGCAATACCGGAGGTTGCCCATGTTTCGCCGCTTGCTCCTGAACGTCATCGTGCCTGCCGCGCTGCTTTCTTGCTCGGTGCCCGCCTGGGCCCAAAGCCGCATCGCGCTGGTGATCGGGCAATCCGCCTACCAGTCGGTGCCGGCGCTGCCCAATCCCGGCAACGATGCGAGGGCGATGACCCGGCTGCTGACCGATTCCGGCTTCGAGGTGTCGTCGGCCTCGGACCTGACGCAAAACGGGATGCGCATGGCGATCTCCGATTTCGCCGGCAAGGTGGCGGCGAAGGGACCCGACACGGTTGCGCTGGTGTTCTATGCCGGC
>JBOFDB010000411.1:0-3136 GCA_051646545.1 Sphingomonas sp. | reverse complement strand
AAGCTTCTCGGCCTCAAGGTGAAGGCTTTGCGCAATGTCGAGGGCCGCGGTCAAAATCACCTCCATCTGCCAACGCGCCATGCGCGCATGTTCCAGCGCGCTGCGCAACCGCTGGTCATAGCCCGGTGACGGTGTCGGTTGCAGATCGAGCGTCCGCAGCTCGTTCCACGCCTTTGCTTCGTCCTTCTCGCTCGCGGTATATTCGGCGAACAGCGTGTAGAGATCGGAATAGCCGGCCTGTTCGTCGGTCGGCATCAAGCTGATGCCACCCGATTGCAGCGCGGTTTTGTAGCGACCATCGACCGTGAACCAGATGAGCGGATGGCCGATCCAGATCGGCCCCTTGACCGGCTGGCCCGCGCTGATCTGCGCGATCAGCCCCGCAATCTCATCGAGCCGGTTGGTGACGCATGCCTCGGTCTGCGCGCGCCGCACCATATAACCCAGATTCTTCGCGATTTCGGCGCGGGTATTCTCCCGCGCCTCGACGACATGGCGATGGTCACGCCAGGCCTCAACCGCCTGTTCCAGCGTCAGCGCGATCAGGATACCGATCACGATCACGCCGATTTCCGACAGGAACTCCCGCCAGCTATGCACGGGCTTGGGCTTATGGATGTCCATTGGCGGCTCCGCTGCGGGGGCGGGCAGCTCATCGGGCGCCTGTGGCGCGGCCTGCGACTCCGGTTCCCCCATGACGGGGGCGAAATGACCCGAAGATCAGCCGGAGTGCAAGCGGCTTAGCTGATCGTCTGCCCCGTCTTTGCCCAATCGGCCAGAAAGCCCTCAATACCCTTGTCGGTCAGCGGGTGTTTGACGAGCTGGCGAATGACGGCGGGCGGCGCGGTCATCACATCGGCGCCAATCCGCGCGGCCTCCAGAATGTGGACGGGGTGGCGCACGCTCGCCACCAGAATTTCGGTGTCGAAACCGTAATTGTCGTAGATCAGCCGGATGTCGCTGATCAACGCCATCCCGTCAAAGCCGTTGTCGTCATGCCGACCGACGAAAGGCGAGATGAAGGTCGCGCCGGCCTTGGCCGCGAGCAGCGCCTGGTTGGCCGAAAAGCACAGCGTGACGTTCACCATCGCGCCGTCATCGGTCAGCGCCTTGCAGGTTTTGAGACCGTCAATGGTCAGCGGCACCTTCACCGCGATATTGTCGGCGAGTTTGCGGACGATCTCTGCCTCGCGCATCATGCCCTCGTGATCGAGCGCGACGACTTCGGCCGAAACCGGGCCGGACACGATGCTGGCGATTTCCTTGACGACCTCAAGGAAATTGCGGCCCGATTTGGCGATGAGCGACGGATTGGTGGTGACGCCGTCGAGCAGGCCCGTATCGGCAAGATCACGAATTTCGGCAGTGTCGGCGGTGTCGGCGAAGAATTTCATGGTCAGGCCCCGGTTGGATGCTGTTTGCGCGTCGCCATCGCAAATAACGCCGTCAAACGGAACCGTAAAAACAGATCGCGCGCGAACCCTTACGCGGCGGCGAGCTTCGCCTCGACCGGGCAATCGCGGCAGGCGCCATCCTCGCAGAGCCGACAGATTTGCAAGGCATCGGCCTCGCTCGTCACCAGCGCGCGCAGCATCTTGTCGGCGAGCGCCGTGAAGGTTTGGGCCTCGACGGGGTCGAGGGCGGCAAGCGCCTTGTCCATTGCCGCCATGCGCCGCCGCGCGATTTCGGCAGCCATTGCCTCGCCGGCGTCGGTCAGCCGCAGCGCGACGCGGCGCGCATCGACCGGGTGAGCTGCGCGGGTAACCAGGCCGCGCGCCTGCAACCGATCAATCAGCCGCACCGCGCCGGGATGCGACAAGCCGACCGCTGTGCGAACCTCCTCCGCGCCAATGCCCGGCAAATGCGCCAGGATCATCAGGGCGGCAGCGGCAGGCCCCCGCTCAGGCGCAACCGCCTGCGCAGCATTGTGGATGGCATCGCTGAGCGCCACCGCCAGCGCGCCCGCGATATTGAGACCGCGCGGATCGTTCATCCCGGATAGTTATATGCGTCGCGCATTGACTTCAATCCCATGCCCAATTTATATGCGCGAATCATATATATTGGGAGCCGTTATGATTCTGTCAGAGAATATGGAACAGCTTTTGGGCCGCATCGGCAGCGTGATTTCGCGGTGGAGCCTGGTGCTGTTCTTCCTGGGCTTCGGCCTGTATAAATTTACCCCGCAAGAGGCCGCCGGGGTGGCGCCGTTGCTGACCCACAGCCCGGTGTTCTTCTGGGCGATCCCCGCGCTCGGCCAGCAGGGCGCGTCCAATTTTGTCGGCGTTTTGGAGATTCTGTTCGCGGTGCTGATCGCCTTGCGCCCCATTAAGCCGCGCTGGTCCGGCTATGGCAGCCTCGCGACGGCAGGCGCGCTGGTGGTGACGCTGAGCTTTTTGTTCACCACGCCGCATCTCGATCCGGCGCTGGGCGGCTTCATCATCAAGGACCTGACGCTGCTCGGCGCGGCGCTGTGGAGCGCGGGCGAGGCCTTTGCCGCCGCCCGCGCGCGCGCCAACCGCGACGCGACCGCGACAGCCTGAAGCGACAGGGCAGTACCCGGCCGCGACGCGGATCGCGGCCGGAACGCCACCCGCTAAACCGCCGCGACCATCACCCCGATCGAGCTTGCCATGATGCCCGACAGGCGTAGTTGATAGCGCCCCGGCACCAGCGTGAACCGCACGATCTTGCGAATGCCGCTGCACGGTGGGCCATGGTCATGGCCGGTCGCGGCCAGCGGCTTGCCGTTGCGGACCATGTCGATCCACGCGCCATCGCTGAGCGCGACGCCATAGCTGCCCGCGCGCGGCACCTCGATCTCGATCACCGCTGCTCTGCCGCCGCGAGCCCGTTCTTCGGCGGTCTCGCCCACCACGGCAAGCGCGCCCGCCACGTCAAAGCGTTGGCCAATGCCGGGGCGATTGCCCGGCATCGCCCAATCGGCAAAGCCGGGTGGCGGCGCGGCGGGCGTCGGGCAGGCTTGCGACGCGGGATCGAGCATCAACAACAGCGGCAGCAACACAGGCATAGCGGCTCCGGCAAAAGCTATTCCCAGCCGTATACAGCAAACCGCCGCCACGCGCACCCTTTCTTGCGCCGGTGAAATCCCCATAAAGGAGGCCATGTCGCAGCG
>JBOFDB010000354.1:0-1886 GCA_051646545.1 Sphingomonas sp. | reverse complement strand
GGCCTTGGCCGGGGCAGCGGGTAACGGTTGCGAAACTGCGCCTCTCACCGTCGCCGGGGAAGCGGGTATCGGTTGCGAAACTGCGCCTCTCACCGTCGCCGGGGAAGCGGGTAACGGGTTGCGATACCGAGCCTCTCACCGTCGCCGGGGAAGCGGATACCGGTTGCGCAACTGAGCCTCTTACCGTCGTCGGGGTAGCGGGTTGCGATACTGAGCCTTTTGCCTTCAACTGGGAAACGGGAGCTGGCCGGGAACCTCGACTCTGGCCTTCGTCGGGGGGACGGGGCAGGCTCGCGCGTCCGGTCGAACATCGACCCGCTGTCCTACGCGCCGCTGTCGTGCCACCCTCCATCCTTTGCGGCACATCGGTTGCGGCGGCGCGGCTTCGCAACACCCCGCTCGCCGCCCCTGTGGTCAGTGGGAACATTGGGGAACATTCGGGGATCCAGCATACCATCCGTCCGCTGATGACGTCGTGCTGGCCAAAAGACGGGCTTAGACTTTCGGGCGTAACCGCCTAAAGGCGGGGGCTGCAACACGAGGTATCGCATGGCCAGCCGCCAGCACCAGAAGGACCTGACCACCGGCCCCATCGCCCGCACACTGCTCGCTTTTTCGCTGCCGACGCTGGGCGCCAATATCCTGCAGACGCTGAACGGATCGATCAACACTATCTGGGTTGGGCGGTTTCTGGGCGAGGGCGCGGTGTCGGCGACGGCCAACGCCAACACCATCATGTTCCTGATGTTCGCCGCCGTGTTCGGCTTTGGTATGGCAGCGACGATCCTGATCGGCCAGAGCATGGGCCGCCGCGATGTTGAGGGCGCACGCCAGGCATTTGGCGCGGCGATTGGCCTGGTATTGTCAGGATCGGTGGTGATCGCGGCGCTGGGCTGGGTGTTCGCGCCCGATATTCTCCACCTGCTCGCCACGCCGCCCGCCGCAATGCCGCTGGCGCTCAGCTATTTGCGGGTGATTTTCCTCGGCCTGCCCGCGTCGATGCTGCTGGTGCTGCTCGGCATGGCGCTGCGCGGGGTGGGGGATTCGGTCACGCCCTTGTGGTTTACGGGGCTGAGCGCGCTGCTCGACAGCGGCCTCAACCCGGTCTTCATCAAGGGGCTGTTCGGCATGCCCGCGCTCGGCATTGCCGGATCGGCGACGGCGACGCTGATCGCCAGCCATGTCGCCGCGTTGGGGCTGCTCGCCGTGGTTTATGCGCGCGATTTGCCGATCCGCCTGCGCGGGCCCGAGCTGCGCTGGCTGGTGCCGACCGGCGCACTGACCCGCACGATCATCCTCAAAGGGCTGCCCATGGGGGCGCAGATGCTCGTCGTGTCGGTCGCGGGGCTGACGATGACGGGCCTCGTCAACAGCTTCGGCGTCGATACCAGCGCGGCTTATGGCGTTTCGATGCAGCTTTGGGCCTATATTCAGATGCCCGCATTGGCGATCGGCGCGGCGGTGAGCAGCATGGCCGCGCAGAATATTGGCGCGGCGAAATGGGACCGGGTGGAGGCGATCACGCGATCGGGACTGGTATTCAGCGCGGTCATCACCACGACAATGGTGGCGCTGATCATCCTGCTGGATCGACCAGTGATGGCGCTGTTCCTGGGCGGGGTCAGCCCGGCGCTGCCCATTGCGCGGCATATTCAGGTGCTGGCGAGCTGGAATTTCATCGTCTTTGGCATGACAATGGTGCTGTTTTCCACCGTGCGCGCGAATGGCGCGGTCTGGGCGCCGCTCGTCATGCTGATCATTTCGATGTTCCCGGTGCGGCTGGGCTTTGCCTTTGGCCTGATGCCGAGCCTGAAAGCCGATGCCTTGTGGTGGAGCTTTCCCCTGGGGTCGCTCGCCAATTTCGCGATGGCGATCGGCTATTACCG
>JBOFDB010000015.1:0-1244 GCA_051646545.1 Sphingomonas sp. | reverse complement strand
GATGGCGGGGCGCGCGAGCGATGATGGGGCGCGCCATTATCCCGGTGACCGGCCTTCGACGACGCTGCTGCTTGATGAGCTTAACCCGCGCACGCTGGGGGCACTGATCGCTTTTTATGAACATCGCACCTTTGCCAATGCCGTGCTGCTGGGCATCAATCCGTTCGACCAATTTGGGGTCGAGCTGGGCAAGGCAATGGCCAAAGCGCTGGAAGCGGGGGACGAGCAGCTCGACCCGTCGACCGAGGCGCTGATGGCGGCGGCCTTTGGCGATGATGGGGAGGATTGAAATTCTCTACCCCGTCGCCCCGTGCTTGACACGGGGGCTGGGCTTTATCTCGGGGGTGCAGACAAGAAGAAAGCCAAGCCCCGCATCAAGTGCGGGGTGACGAAGTGTTGTTTGGAAAGTGAGATCAATGACCCACGACTATGACCTCTTCGTCATCGGCGGCGGTTCCGGCGGCGTGCGTGCAGCCCGGATCGCGGCGAGCCATGGCGCGCGGGTGGCGCTGGCGGAGGAGTTTCGCGTCGGCGGCACCTGTGTGATCCGGGGCTGCGTGCCGAAAAAGCTGCTGGTCTATGGCGCGCATTTTGCCGACGATCTGGCGGACGCGCGGCGGTTCGGCTGGGACACGAGCAGCGCGACATTCGACTGGCCGACGCTGCGCGACAATGTCGCGGCGGAGGTGGACCGGCTGGAGGCGGCGTATCAATCGACGCTGCACAGGAACAACGTGACGGTGTTCCATGAGCGCGCAACCATCGCCGGGCCGAACAGCATCTGTCTGGCCAGCGGGCGGCTGGTGACGGCGGGCACCATATTGATCGCCACCGGCGCATGGCCGTCGCGGCCCGATGTGCCGGGGGCAGAGCTGGGCATCACGTCCAACGAGATTTTCGGCCTGGAGAAGCTGCCGGAGCGGGCGGTGATCGCCGGCGCGGGCTATATCGCCAATGAATTTGCCGGCATTTTGCATGAGCTGGGCGTCCACGTGACGCTGGTGACGCGGGGCAACCGCATGCTGCGCAGCTATGATGCAGAGATTGTCGACCGGCTGGTCGATATCAGCCGGGCGAAGGGCATCGACCTGCGCTATAATTTCGCCTTTGCGGGCGTCACTGAGCGCGCGGGCGGCGGCGTGATCGTTGATGGCGGCGAGAGCGGGACCATTGCCGCCGACATGCTGCTGTTCGCGATCGGTCGGGTGCCGAACACTGCCAATCTGGGGCTGGAAAAGGCCGGG
>JBOFDB010000230.1:0-1153 GCA_051646545.1 Sphingomonas sp. | reverse complement strand
CTGACCGGGCCTGCCTTGGTCGCGCGTCACGCCACGCCGTGGCCGCGCGCCAGATAATCGTCGGACTGCATTTCCTTCAGGCGGCTGACCGTCCGGTCAAACTCAAACCGGCCATCGCCAGCAAGGTAGAGATTTTCCGGCGTAGCGTCGGCGGCGGCGATCAGTTTGACATTATGCTCGTACAAGGCATCGACAAAGGTCACGAAGCGCGCCGCTTCATTGCGATTTTCAGGGCCCAGCCGGGGAATGCCGACCATGATGACGGTGTGGTAACGGCGCGCCACCGCCAGATAATCCGCCGCGCCGCGCGCCTCGGCGCATAATTTCTTGAAGCTCACCACCGCCACGCCCTTCAGGCTTTTGGGGATGTGCAGCGTGCGGCCCTGGCCGACCGCTATGTCTTCGGCGGGGACATGCGCGCGATCCTCAGGCGGGTAATCGGTCAGGCGGAAAAACGCCGCCGAAAGCTGGGCGGTAGCGTCAGGCCCATTGGGCACCAGCCATAAATCCATCCGCCCCAGCCGGTCGCGGCGATAATCGGTCGGGCCATTCAGGCCGACCACATCGCATTTTTCCTTCAACAGCGCGATGAAAGGCAAGAAATGTTCCCGGTTGAGCCCGTCCTTGTAAAGATCATCGGGGGGACGATTGCTGGTCGCCACCACCGTCAACCCCCGGCCCCACAAGGCGGTGAACAGCCGCGACAGGATCATCGCGTCGGCCGAATTGTTGATGACCATTTCGTCAAAGGCCAGCAACCGCGTGTCGCCGATCAGCGCGCTGGCGACGGGGGGGATGGGGTCGCCGGCTTCCTTCTTGCGCTCCTCGTTCAGCCGTTCATGCACTTCGAGCATGAATTCGTGAAAATGGACGCGGCGCTTGCGGCGAATATCAACGCAGGCAAAGAACAGGTCCATCAGCATCGATTTGCCGCGCCCCACTGCCCCCCATAGATACACGCCACGCGGCGGATCGGGCGCGCGTCCCAATGCGCGCCACAGCACCGATCCGCGCGGCGGAGTCGCCTCCAGCGCGGTGGCGAGATGGGCAAGCCGCAGCGCAGCCGCCTGTTGCTCGGCATCGGGCTTCAGCTCTTTGGCAGCGATGAGCTGGTTGTAGCGATCAAGGATGAAAGTCATGCCTGCTTGTACCG
>JBOFDB010000417.1:0-2141 GCA_051646545.1 Sphingomonas sp. | reverse complement strand
GCCGGCGGTGCGCACCGCCTTTTCGAGCGCTGACAAGGCCGATCTCAAGTCGACGCTGGTGCTGAAGCTGTTCCCCAGCGTCGGCCCCAAGACCGCCGCGCGCGCCATCATGAGTGCGGCGCGCCGCCGCCGCCGCTTCGTGACGGTGGGGCCAGTCGCCGGGATCGTGCTGGGCACCGCGCCGATCATGCCGCGCGTGCTCGACCTTGCGTTCATGAGCCTGTTGTTCCGGGGCCGTCGCGCCGCCGCGTGACGGACACCCCTTCAGCCGAAAAGGAAGATCATCGTGTCGACTCCCACTGACATTGTCCGCGACTTTTACGCCAAACTCTCCACCGGAGACGCGCCCGGCGCGCTCGGCCTGATGGCTGACGACATCGCCTGGCACACCATGTGGCATTACAAGGTTGTCGGTCGCGGCCCCCAGGCGGTTGCTGAAGGCCTGCTGATGCCGCTGATGGCGGAATGGTCGTCATTCGCGCTCAATTCGAGCGAGTTCATTGCCCAGGGTGACACGGTCGTCTCGCTTGGCCGCTTCACCGGCGTTCATGGCGCGACCGGCAAGTCGGTCGACGCGGGCTATGCCCATGTCTGGACGATCCGCGACGGCAAGATCGCGATGTTCCGCCAATATATCGATACGCTGGCGGTCGCCGAGGCGCGCCAGTGATGAGCGATCGGGTCGCCATCGTCACCGGCGCGAGCCGGGGTATCGGCCGCGCGACGGCGATCCGCCTGGCCAGCGATTTCGGCGGGGTGGCGATCGTCGCGCGCACGGCGGAAACGCTGGACGCCACCGCCGCCGCGATCAGCGCGGCAGGGGCCACGCCCCTGCCGATCGCCCGCGATTTGCGGGATCCGACGGCGGCCAGCGCGATTGTCGGCGCCGTTACCGACGCCTTTGGCCGCATTGATGCGCTGGCCAATATCGCCGGTGCCGTGCCGCAGACGGACTTGTTTGCGATGACCGACGCAGAGTGGGATGACGGACTCTCCCTCAAATTCCACGGCATGCGTCGCTTGACCATCGCCGCCTGGCCCGCGCTGAAAGCGGCCAAGGGTCGGGTCGTCATCACCTCGGGCACCTCGGCGATCACGCCCAAGGCGTCGCTCGCGGCGGTGGGGTCGATCAACGCGGCGATTTCGGCCCTCGCCAAAGCCTTTGCCGAGCGTGGCAAGGATGATGGTATTCAGGTCAATACGGTCCTGCCCGGACCGGTGATGACCGATCGCCGGCGCGGGATGCTGCAGCGTTATGCCGATGCGCAGGGTTTGACCCTTGATGCGGCCATCGAGACGTTCGCGGCGGAAAGCGGCATCATCCGCTATGGCGCTCCCGAGGATGTTGCCGAAGCGATCGCGTTTCTGCTGTCGCCCCGCGCCGCCTGGATTACCGGCACGACGCTACGCGTCGATGGCGGCGAAATTTCCGCAATCTGATCAAGCGAAAGGATGATCGCTATGCGACCCTCTGGTTATCTCACCCGCCCTGATTACCGCGTCGACATCCTTCGTCGGCGCAACCATTTCCGTGTCATGCGCGACGGCACCGTCCTTGCCGACAGCAGCGCCACGCTGATCGTCGATGAGCAGGACCATGCGCTGATCGTTTATTTTCCGCCTGCCGACGTCGCTTTTGACAAGCTGGTGCCCGTGGACGCCAAAACCACGCACTGCCCCTACAAGGGCGATGCGCGCTATTGGGCCAGTGTCGATGCGCCCGACGTGCCAATTGCCTGGGGCTATGACCAACCCTATCCCGAAGTTGCCACGATCACGGGCTATGTCGCCTTTTACGCCGACGCCGTTACGATCACCATGGGCGGCGAAGCATAAGGGGGGTATCATGACTGGCATCAGCAGCGACATTGCGTTCACCCCCACGGTAAAGGCGATCCAGCAGGCGCGGGGATCGCGCGAGGCCTATGCGCGGATGGAAGCGCAGGGCGGCTTTCGCACCGGCATTGACGAGCGGTTGATCGCCACTCTGGCAGAGGCCAATTCGGCTTATCTCGCGACGGCAACGGCGGATGGTCAGCCCTATATCCAGCATCGCGGCGGGCCACGCGGCTTCATCCGCGTCGTTGGAGAGCGGACGCTGGGCCTCGCTGATTATACGGGCAACCGCCAATATGTCTCAA
>JBOFDB010000593.1:0-6427 GCA_051646545.1 Sphingomonas sp. | reverse complement strand
GCGGCGTCCGCCGGGTTGAGGGGATCATCGACGCCGTTGAGCGTGACGGCGCCACGGGTGATATTGCCGCGTTGATGCTGGACGGTGACCGTCGTGTTGCCGGTAACTTCTTCATCGACTGCACCGGGTTTCGCAGCTTGCTACTGGGGCAGACGCTGGGCGTGCCGTTCGTCGATTGGACGCATTGGCTGCCCTGTGACACCGCGCTGGCGGTGCCCAGCGAAACCGGCGAGCGGATGCGGCCCTTTACCCAGTCAATGGCGCGCCCGGCGGGATGGCAATGGCGCATTCCGCTGCAGCACCGCACCGGCAATGGCCATGTCTTCTGTTCAAGCTTCATGACGGTTGATGAGGCCAGCGCGCTGCTGCTGGCCAATCTGGAAGGCCCGGCGCTCGCCGATCCACGGCCGATTCGCTTCACCACCGGGCACCGGCACGATTATTGGTCGCATAATTGCGTCGCGCTGGGGCTGGCGGCGGGGTTTATGGAACCGCTTGAATCGACCAGCATCCATCTGGTCCAGTCGGGCATCGGGCGGTTGCTCAACGTGTTATCGGGCGATCCTGCGATGATGTCGGCGGGGCGCGACGTGTTCAACCGTTTGTCGACGATCGAATGGGCCCGCATCCGCGACTTCCTCGTGTTGCACTATGTGGCCAATCAACGCGTCGGCGAGCCGTTCTGGGATCATTGCCGGGCAATGGCGGTGCCCGACACGCTCGCCGAGAAAATCGCGCTGTTCCGCGAAGCTGGGCTGTTCATGCGCGAAGAGGATGAGCTGTTCCTCGACGATAGCTGGGCGCAGGTGATGATCGGCCAGGGCATCCAGCCAGGCAGCTGGTCCCCGCTTGCGGATAATGTGCCCGCCGAGGAAATCGGCCCCTTCCTGCAAACGCTCGCCAAGGCGTGCCGCGTCAAGGCGGAAGCGTTGCCCAGCCATCGCAGCGTCGTCACCGCTATGGTCGGCACGCGCGTTGCCGAACGTGTCTAGCCCGAGCGAGCCGTTGATGAGATCAGCCCGACTTAAGCCATTCCGCCACGGGTTTCTTGCCGCGCTGCTGATGATCGGCGCGCCGTTGGGGTCGGCAGTGGCGCAGGAAGCGAAGCCCGCACCCTCCTTTCGGGACCGGTTGCCCGAAGACGATGTCATCTATTTTCTGCTGCCCGACCGGTTCGACAATGGCGACCCCGCCAATGACAAGGGCGGCTTGACCGGCGATCGTTTGAAAACGGGATATGACCCCACCGCCAAGGGCTTTTACCATGGCGGCGACCTGAAGGGCGTGATCAAGCGGCTCGATTATATCCAGCATCTGGGCGCCACCGCGATCTGGGTCGCGCCGATTTTCAAGAACAAGGCCGTGCAGGGCGCGCCGGGGCAGGAATCGGCGGGCTATCATGGCTATTGGATCACCGATTTCACCCAGGTCGACCCGCATTTCGGCACCAATGCCGATTTTCGCGCGCTGGTCGATGCAGCGCATGCGCGTGGGCTGAAAGTCTATATGGACATCGTCGTCAATCACACGGCCGATGTTATCAAATATCGCGAATGTCTGCCCGATCGGCACTGCCCCTATCGCAGCCGCGCCGATTATCCCTATCAGCGCAAAGGCGGGCTGAACGGGTTGCCGATCAACCAGGGATTTGCTGGCGATCAGGACGGGTCGACCGCCAATTTCGTCAAGCTGACGGACCCGACCTATTCGTACACTCCCTATATTCCCAAGGGCGAGGAGCATGCCAAGACGCCCGATTGGCTGAACGACATCACGCTTTATCACAATCGCGGCGACACCAACTGGTCGGGCGAGAGCGCGCAACTGGGCGACTTTTCGGGTCTCGACGATGTGATGACCGAGAACCCCAAGGTCGTCGCGGGGATGATCGACATTTTCGCCGGCTGGATCGATAGCTTTGGCATTGATGGCTTCCGCATCGACACCACCAAGCATGTGAATCCCGAATTTTGGCAGCAATTCGTGCCCGCGATGCAGGCGCGCGCCAGGGCTGATGGCATTCCCAATTTCCACATTTTCGGCGAAGTGGCGACCGGGGATTTTGATCCCGCGCTGCTCGCCCGTCATACGCGCATCGACAAGCTGCCCGCCGTGCTCGACTTCGCGTTCGCGCGCGCGGTGGTCGACGCGGTGGCGGGTGGCAAGGGCAACGGCATTTTTGCCGAACTTTTCCAGGATGATGCGCTGTATGAGGGCGGATCGACTGCGGCCAAGCGCTTGCCGACATTCCTCGGCAATCATGACGCCGGGCGTTTTGCGATGTTCGTGCGCAAGTCCAACCCCAAGGCAAGTGCTGCGGAACAGCTGCAGCGCGTGAAGCTCGGCTATGCCATGCTGCTGACCCTGCGGGGTATCCCGACCATCTATTCGGGCGACGAACAGGGCTTTGTCGGCAGCGGCGGCGATCAGGAATCGCGCCAGGACATGTTCGGATCGAAAGTGGTGAGCTATAATCAGCAGGCGCTGCTTGGCACCGTCGCCACCACGGCTACGCCACGTTTTGACGAAAACCACCCGCTGTATCGCGAAATTTCGTCGCTCGCGCGGCTCAGGGTTGCGCATCCGGCGCTAAGGCGCGGCGATACCATCGTGCGCGCCGCCGATGATATGCCGGGCCTGCTTGCCATTACCCGGCGCGACACGGTGAGCGGGGAGCGCGTATTGATCGCCTTCAACACCTCAACCAAGCCAATCACCCGCGCCATTGCGATCGCTGCGGATATTGAAGGCTATCGCTCGCTGGCCGGCACCTGCCCGGTGGAGGTGGCCGCGCCGGGCAGCGCGGTGATCACGCTGCCGTCGCTCGGCTATGCCATCTGCCAGGGAATACGACAGTGACGTTGACCGCGCCCGCCATGTTGGCGTCCCCGCGCCTTGCCCGCGAATGGTGGCGCGGCGCCTCGGTCTATCAGATTTACCCGCGCAGCTTTGCCGATTCAAATGGCGACGGCATTGGCGATCTGCCGGGCATTACTGCGCATCTGGATTATGTCGCATCTCTAGGGGTGACGGGGGTGTGGCTGTCGCCCTTCTTCACCTCACCAATGAAGGATTTCGGCTATGACGTTGCCGATTATCGCGATGTCGATCCCATTTTCGGCACGCTTGCCGATTTCGATGCGCTGGTCGAACGCGCGCACGCGCTGAACCTGCGCGTCATCATCGATCAGGTCTATTCGCACACGTCGGATGCGCATGCCTGGTTCGCGGAAAGCCGCTCCAGCCGGGCCAATGCCAAGGCGGATTGGTATGTATGGGCCGACGCCAAGCCCGATGGCAGCCCCCCCAATAATTGGCAATCGGTGTTTGGCGGGCCGGCCTGGACCTGGGACGCGCGGCGGCGGCAATATTTCATGCATAATTTCCTGACGAGCCAGCCGCAGCTCAACGTTCACAATCCTGCCGTGCAGGATGCGCTGCTGGCCGTAGCGCGGTTCTGGCTTGATCGCGGCGTCGATGGCTTTCGCGTCGATGCGATCAACTTTGCGATGCACGACCCTGACTTGCGGGACAATCCGCCGGCGCCGCCGTCCAACGGGGTGCGGACCCGGTCGTTCGATTACCAGATGCATATCCATAATCAGTCGCACCCCGATATCCCGCTGTTTCTGGAGCGGCTGCGCACGCTGACCGACGAATATGGCGCCTTTACCGTCGCCGAAGTGGGCGGCGCCAATGCCGAGGCGGAGATGAAGGCGTTTACGGCGGGGGACGACCGGCTCAACACCGCTTATGGCTTCAATTTTCTCTATGCCGACGCGCTGACGCCGACGCTGGTGCGCGAGGCGATTGAGGCGTGGCCGTCGCGGATGGGGCTGGGCTGGCCGAGCTGGGCTTTTGAAAATCACGACGCGCCGCGCGCCGTTTCGCGCTGGACGACGCCCGACCATGCCGGCGCATTCGCGCGGATGAAGATGCTGCTGCTGGCGTGTCTGCGAGGCAATATCTTCCTCTATTATGGCGAGGAATTGGGGCTTACTCAGGTCGATATCGGCTTTGACGACCTGAAAGATCCCGAAGCGATCGCCAACTGGCCATTGACGCTGGGTCGCGATGGCGCGCGCACGCCGATGCCGTGGCGAGCGGATTGCCCCGGGCTGGGCTTTTCGACCGCGCGGCCCTGGCTGCCGCTTGGCCCTGATCATGCCGACAAGGCGGTGGATCGGCAGGCCGATGACGCGCAATCGTTGCTCAATTTTACGCGCCATGTGCTTGCGATGCGCAACGACAATGACGCACTGATCCTGGGCGACATGCGCGTTCTGGTCGCTGAGGATCAGTTGCTGGTGTTTGAACGCGCGGCGCCCGGGCAGCGCATGATCTGCGCCTTCAACATGGGCGAACACCCGGTGCGCTGGCGTCGCGATCGCGACGGGCGCTGGCAGACGCTGATTGCGACGGGCGACATCGGCGATGACGTGTTGGGCGGCTATGCCGCTTATGTGGCGGAGTATCAGGCATGATGTGGCGTTTTCTGGCGGCGATCCTGGTGGCACTGGGCGGTTTCACCCCCGCAATGGCGGCGCCGGTTGCCAGCATCAGCTCGCCGGGCAATGCCGTGTCGGTGGCGGTCGAGCTGGATGGTGAGGGCCGCGCGCTCTACACCGTCAGCCGCAAGGGCACGCCGATCATCAATCCGTCGCGGCTCGGCTTTTTGTTCACCGATGCGCCCAAGATTGAGCGTGGCCTTGCCTATGTCAGCCAATCGGCCCGCGATGAGGACACAAGCTGGGATCAGCCTTGGGGCGAGTGGCAGACGATCCGCAATCATTTCCGTGAGTTGCGGGTGCGGTTGCAGGAAAAGGGGACGCTTCACCGCATCATGGACGTGGTGTTTCGCGTCTATGATGACGGCGTTGGCTTTCGCTATGAATTTCCCGATCAGCCCAATCTGAAGAACGCCAATATTGCCGATGAGCTGACCGAATTCGCTTTCGCGCAGGGCGGCACGGCATGGTGGAAGCCGGCTTTCCTCTGGAATCGCGAGGAATATCTCTACAACCGGACGCCGCTATCGGCGGTGGGCACGGCGGACACGCCCGTGACGATCAAGCTTGCCGACGGCACGCATGTCGCGCTGCACGAGGCCGCCTTGGTCGATTATTCGGGCATGGCGGTGGCGCGGACCGAGGGCAACACGTTGCGCGCCGCGCTGACGCCGGGCTCGGGCGCGCCCAAGGTGGTCAAGCATGGCGCATGGTTCACGCCCTGGCGCACGCTGATCATCGCGGACGATGCGCCGGGCATTTACATGAGCCACCTGATGCTCAACCTCAATGAATCCAACAAACTCGGCGATATGAGCTGGTTCAAGCCCGGCAAGTTCGTCGGCGTATGGTGGAACATGATCAAAGGCGACTGGACCTGGGCGCGTGGGCCCCGGCACGGTGCGACCACCGAGCATGTGAAGCAATATATCGACTTCGCCGCCAAGAACGGCATCCACAATGTGCTGGTCGAAGGCTGGAATGTCGGCTGGGACGGCGACTGGTTCGGCAACGGCAATGACATGGATTTCGCCAAGCCGACCGAGGATTTCGACGCCGATGCGCTGGCGGCCTATGCCAAGTCGAAGGGCGTGCGGCTGATCGACCATAACGAGACCGGCGGATCGGCGAGCCATTACGAAGCGCAGTTCGACAAGGCATTCAAATTTGCCGCCGACCACAATGAGATGGTCGACAAGACCGGCTATGTCACCGATGCCGGCCAGATCGAGCGCATCGATGCCGATGGCAGCCAGCACCGCGAATGGCATGAGGGGCAGTGGATGTCGAACCACTATCTCAATGTCGTCAAGGCGGCGGCCAAATATCACGTCGCGATCGACAGCCATGAGCCGATCAAGGGCACCGGCCTGCAGCGCACCTATCCCAATTGGGTGGCGCGCGAGGGCTCGCGCGGGATGGAATATAATAGCTGGATCGGCGGCACGGAGGCCAATTTCCTGGGCAAAAACCCGCCCGAGCATGAAGCGAACCTGGTGTTCACGCGGATGCTCGAAGGGCCGATGGACTTCACGCCCGGCGTGCTCAGCCTGACCGGCGCGAGCGGCAGCCCGATCTTCTCGACCGAAGCCAAGCAGCTGGCGCTTTACGTCGTGCTGTATTCCCCGGTCGAAATGGCCGCCGATACGCCCGAAAATTACGCGCAGCACATGGGCGCTTTCCAGTTCATCAAGGACGTGCCGACCGACTGGACCGACACGCGCGTGTTGAATGGCGAGGTCGGCGATTATGTTACGATCGCGCGGAAGGAAAAGGGCGGCAATGACTGGTATCTGGGCGCAATCACCGACGAAAATGCCCGCACGCTCAACGTGAAGCTCGATTTTCTCGATCCCGGCAAAACCTATACCGCGCAAATCTATCGCGACGGCGATGACGCCGATTACCGCACCGACAAG
>JBOFDB010000155.1:0-4267 GCA_051646545.1 Sphingomonas sp. | reverse complement strand
CTGAAGGCGTTCCAAAGCTATGTCGCCGATCCGCCAGACGGCGCCGCCCCCGCCGCGATCGCCGGGGCGCTTGCCCGGCTGAAAAAGGGCGAATTGCTGTCGCCCGATTCGACGCGCTGGCTGATCGCGACGATGGAAGAATCAAAGACCGGCCGCCGCCGCCTGCGTGGCGCGGTGCCGCCCGGCTGGGAATTTGGCCACAAGACGGGCACGGGGCAGGATTTGGCGGGCCACACTGCTGGTTTCAATGACGTTGGCATCCTGACCGCGCCGGACGGCCATAGCTATAGCCTCGCCGTGATGATCGGCGACACGCCGCGCCCGATTTTGGAGCGGCAGGCGTTCATGCAGCAAGTGCTGGCGACAGTGGTGGCGTATAATCGGTGACGGCGCAATTGTTCGCCGTTCTCGTCACCCCGGGCTTGACCTGGGGTCCCGCTGCCTGACGGGGTAAGAAGAAGCTGGACCCCGGCTCGAGGCCGGGGTGACGATGGGACTAGTGGCGCCGTCGCCCAAAGCTTCACCCCATCTCCCGCAACCCCCTCGCCCCCGGCGTTACTGCCTGCTAGGGCAGGGCGATCATGGCGGCAAACCATCTCTATCTGGTCGACGGGTCGGGCTATATCTTCCGCGCCTATCATCGCCTGCCGCCGCTCACCAACAAGCATGGCGAGCCGGTCGGTGCGGTCTATGGCTATACGACGATGCTGTGGAAGCTCGCCGAGGAGCTGCACAAGGCGGACGGGCCGACGCACCTCGCGGTCGTGCTCGACAAGGGCAGCCACAGCTTCCGCAACGACCTTTACGATCAATATAAGGCGCATCGCCCGCCGCCGCCCGAAGACCTCGTCCCGCAATTCCCGATGATCCGCGATGCGACGCGCGCGTTCAGCCTGCCGTGCATCGAAGAGGATGGGCTGGAAGCGGATGACATCATCGCCAGCTATGCCAAGGCAGCGCTGGCGCAGGGGTGGAGCGTCACCATCGTCAGCTCCGACAAGGATTTGATGCAGCTGATCGAGCCCGGCCTCGACCTGCTCGATACGATGAACAACCGCCGCCTCGGCCCCGAGCATGTCGTCGAAAAGTTCGGCGTCGGGCCCGACAAGCTCGGCGATGTGTTGGCGCTGATGGGCGATGCGGTCGACAATGTGCCCGGCGTCCCCGGCGTCGGCCCCAAAACCGCCGCCAAGCTGATCGCCGAGCATGGCGATTTGGAAAGCGTGCTCGCTGCGGCACCCGCGATGAAGCCCGGCAAGCTGCGCGACAATCTGATTGAGCATGCCGAGATGGCGCGACTATCGCGCGTGCTGGTGACGCTGAAGGACGACGCCCCACTCGCCGAGCCGCTTGAAGATTTCGCGCTCAACGGCATTCCCGAAGCGCCGTTGCGCGCGTTTCTGGAGCATCACGGCTTCAAGTCGCTGCTGACGCGGCTGGCGGGGGTGGCGGATGCGCCGGCTCCTGCGCCCGAGGCGGTGCCGGCCGAGGATGATCCGCCGTGCGACCTCGACGCCTATGAGACCGTGACCGACTTGGCGGCGCTCGACCGCTGGATCGAAGCGGCACGTCACCAAGGCTATGTCGCTGTCGATACCGAGACGACCGGGCTCGATGCGACGCGCGCCGATCTCGTCGGCGTCAGCCTGGCGCTTGCCCCCAACCGCGCTTGCTACATCCCGCTCGCGCATGGCGGCACCGACATGTTCGCCGAAGTGCCGGTGCAGGTGCCGATGGCTGACGCGCTCGCCCGGCTGAAGGTGCTGCTCGAAGACCCGAGCGTCCTCAAGATCGGTCATAACCTGAAATACGACCTCATCATCCTCGGACGGCGCGGCATCGACGTCGCGCCGATCGACGACACCATCCTGATGAGCTTCGATCTCGATGCCGGCCGCCACGGCCATGGCATGGACGAGCTCGCCGCGACCCACCTCTCCCACACCTGCCTCGCCTTCAAGGAAGTCGTCGGCACCGGCAAGAGCCAGCGCGGTTTCGCGGAGATCGACCTCAAGACCGCGACGCGCTACGCCGCCGAGGACGCCGATGTCACGCTGCGCTTCTGGCGGCGGTTCAAGCCGCGCCTGTCGGCCGAGCGCGCGACGCGGACCTATGAGATGGTCGACCGGCCGCTGCCCGCGGTGCTGTCGCGGATGGAGCGGGCGGGGATCAAGGTCGATCGCGACAAGCTCGCCCAGCTTTCCACCGACTTTGCTCAACAGATTGCCGGGCTGGAGGCGGAAATCCATGCGCTGGCGGGCGGCCCCTTCACCATCGGCAGCCCCAAGCAACTGGGCGATGTGCTGTTCGAGCGGATGGGGCTGAAGGGCGGGCGCAAGGGCAAGTCGGGCGTTTATTCGACCGATGTCAACGAGATGGAACGGCTGGCGGCGGACAAGGATTCGCCCGGCGCGCCGATCGCCGCCAAGGTGCTCGACTGGCGGCAGCTCACCAAGCTCAAATCGACCTATACCGACGCGCTCCAGGCGCAGATCAACCCCGATACCGGGCGCGTCCACACCAGCTATTCGCTCACCGGCGCGCAGACCGGGCGGCTTTCGTCGACCGATCCCAATCTCCAGAACATCCCGATCCGCACCGAAACCGGCCGCCAGATCCGCGACGCGTTCGTCGCCGAGCCGGGCAATGTGCTGTTGTCGGCAGATTATTCGCAGATCGAACTGCGCCTTGCCGCGCATATGGCCGATGTGCCCGCGCTGCGCGAGGCTTTCTTGGCGGGCGCCGATATTCACGCGCGCACCGCGCAGGAACTGTTCGGCGAGGTCAATCGAGATACGCGCGGCCGCGCCAAGACGATCAACTTCGCCATCCTTTACGGCATTTCGCGCTGGGGCCTGGCCGGGCGGCTCGACGTGACGCCGGACGAGGCGCAGGCGATGATCGACCGCTATTTTGAGCGGTTCCCCGGCATCAACCGCTATATCGCCGAGACGATCCAGACGACGCGCGAGCGCGGCTATACCGAAACGCTGTTCGGCCGCAAATGCTGGTTCCCGCGCATCAAATCCGCAGTCCAGCATGAGCGCCAGGGCGCCGAGCGCGCCGCGATCAATGCCCCCATTCAGGGCACCAGCGCCGATATCATCAAGCGCGCCATGGCGCGGATGGACGCCGCGCTTGCCGCACAAGGGCTGGGCGAGGTGCGCATGCTGCTCCAGGTGCATGACGAACTGGTGTTCGAAGCGCCGCAAGCAAAGGCTGAGGCCGCTGCCGCCGTTATCGCAGAGGTTATGGCCCATGCCGCCGAACCTGCCATCACGCTTTCCGTGCCGCTTGCGGTCGATGTCGGCATGGGCGCCAGCTGGGGAGCCGCGCATTGAGCGCAGCCGCCGCGCCCCGGACCCAAGGCGACGATATCCAGGCGCTTGCCAAGGGCGGGCGCACCAATGTGCTGGGCTTTGTGCTCCGCCTGGGCGCGCGCGTCCCGTTCCTGTTCGTGGCGGGCAGGCTTTATGGCGCGGCCGCGGTGGGCCGCTTCGCGCTCGCGGTGGTGGTGGTGGAGCTTGCCGCGCTGGCCGCCACGCTGGGGATGAAGCGCGGCCTGGCGCAGGCGCTGGCCCGCACCGACCGCCCCCATGCCCATGTCGCCTGGGATGCGTTGATCGTGGCGCTAATCGCCTCGCTCGCGGCGAGCGGGGTGCTGTTTGCTTTTCCCGAAGTGATGTTTCCCAAGGGGACGCCGATCGGTTTTGAGGCGTGGCTGCCGGGCATCGTCTTTGCGATTGCCTGGTCCGACCTGTCGTTGGCGGCGCTGGCCTATCGCGACAATGTCCGCGCGACCGTTACCGCGCGCGCGATTATCGAACCCTGGACGATCAGCATCGCCGCCACGTTGCTATGGTTCGTCATGCCGGGCGACGGGCTGGTGATTGCCTATGCGCTGTCGATGCTGGCGGCGATGATCGCCTCGATCGCGCCGTTCATTCGCGAATATGGCCTGCCGGTGGGATGGCGGCCCGATTTCGGCCAGATCATTGCGCTCGCCCGCCGCAACGTGCCCTTGGCGGGCGCCGACGCCATCGAATGGGCGACGCGCAATGTCGACCGCTTCATTCTGGGCCAATTGTTCCCGCCCGCGGTGGTCGGGATTTATTATATGGCGCAGCAGATCGCCTCGCTGCCCGGCCGGCTCAAGACCAGTTTCGACCCGATTCTAGGGCCCGTCATTGCGCGCAGCCTGGCGCGCGGTGATCGTGCGGGCATTGCCAAGCAAGTCCGCCAGGTCGCCTTCTGGATCATGGTACCG
>JBOFDB010000090.1:0-1203 GCA_051646545.1 Sphingomonas sp. | reverse complement strand
CCTGGATTCTCCGCTGCCCCCGCCGCACGAGCCACAGGCCTTTGCCGAAGCCCTGTTCGATCAGGGCTGGAATAACCGCCGATTCTCGCTTTTTCGCGACGTTTATTGGCCCTCAGTTCGCTGGGAGGGACCAGGCGCGCGGCGGCTTTTCGGGCATGGCGAGGTCATCGGCTGGGCAACCGCGCTGCTGGCAAGCTTTGGCGATGCTCGGTTTTGTGTCGATCATGTCGCGTCGATCGACGATGCGACTGGCCAGGACATTGCCGTGCGCTGGTCGATGACCGGCGCGCATGATGGCGCCGGGATTTATGGCGCGCCAAGCGGCGAACATGTTTATATTCTCGGCGTAACGCACTGGCGAGTGTGCGGCGGGCGCATCGCCGATGAGGTTACGATCTTTGACGAAGTCGCGCTGCTTCGCCAGATCGAGGGCGGCTTGTGATCGGGCTTGCCGACTTTGAGCGGCGCATGCGCGGCGCTGGCGATTTTGCGATCCTCGACGACAGCCATTTGCACCGGGCCACGCGCGAGGACGATTGGGGCATCATCAAGACCCGCGACCGATTGCGCGCCGCGGCGCTTGCCGCCATCGCCGAAGAAGGGCTGGGCGAGCCAGCGATTCGCGCCGATCTGGGCGACATGATCGTCTTCGAAACCGCGCAGGGCTGGCGTGGCCATCGCTGGGTGATGCGCGAAGGGGAGCGAATCGCGCGGGAAACGCTCATCATCGACGGGGTCGCGCGGGCGCAGGCGTTGGGGCGCGATCCGGCGACGGAGGCACAGCGCCTTGCCGCCTCTGCCCCCGTCCATGCGCCGCTTGGCGAGCTGCGGTCAGGACGCGGGCAATATGGCACCAGCCCGGCGCCCGATCTGCCGCCCGATTTTCCCCCCGGCGCGGTTGCTGCTGCCACCCGGCTGCACCGCCTGTGGAACGCGCGCGCGCTGGATGTGGCGATCGAAAATTGGTCGGGTCCGGCCGACGCGCCGACACGCGAGGCGGATTTCCTCCTTCAGATGCTGGCGCGCCTCCCCGATGCCACGCTGATGATCGATCGCGGACTGGTCGGCGAAGGGGCCGTGGCGCTGCTCTGGCGACTCCATGGGCATGATGGCGCAGGCGTGCGGTTGAGGGCAATCGGCAGCAGCGTGACCTTCGTGCAGGGCGACGATATTGTGCGGGAAGAAATGCTGATCGACATGCTG
>JBOFDB010000201.1:0-4124 GCA_051646545.1 Sphingomonas sp. | reverse complement strand
CGCGGGCGATGGCGACATTAACGAGCCGATCGTCCTTACCATCCGCACCCGCATGTGGTGGCTGTTCGTCAATCTGGGCACCGCCATCCTTGCCTCTGCGGTCGTCGCCGCGTTTCAGGACACGATCTCGCGGCTGGTGACGCTGGCGGTGCTGATGCCGATCGTAACGGGCATGGGGGGCAATGCCGCGACCCAGACCATGGCGGTGACGGTGCGCGCGCTCGCCACCAATCAGCTCACCAGTTCCAACACCTGGCGCATGATCGCGCGCGAATGGTGGATCGCCAGCGCCAACGGCCTGGGGCTGGGCGCGTTGATGGCAATCGGCTGCCAGCTCGTCTATCACGACTGGTGGCTGAGCTTTGTGCTGCTGCTCGCCATGATCCTCAACAGCCTGAATGCGGGGCTTTCGGGCGTGCTGATCCCGCTGGGGCTGGAACGGCTCAAGATCGATCCCGCCGTAACCTCGACCGTGTTCGTGACGACGATGACCGATACCTTTGGCTTTTTCTTTTTCCTGGGGCTGGCGGCGCTGTTCGGCCTGCACGGTTGAAACCATGGCCCTGCACCTGAGCAAGGTCGCGTTCGGCGCGGCAAGCGTGGAGCATTTGGCGGAACGGCTGGCGGCGCGCGCGGCGCTGGGGCCAGTGGCGCTCACAACGCGCTATCTGCCCAAACGGCATGAGGAAATTGCCCGACAGGGATCGCTATATTGGATCATCAAGCACCAATTGGTGGCCCGATCGCCGATCCTGGGATTTGGCGAGGCCGATGGCGGGCGCACCGCCATCCTGATCGAGGGGCGGGCCATCCGCCTGCAGCCAATGCCGCGCCGCGCCCACCAGGGCTGGCGCTATCTGGAAGCGGCGGACGCGCCGCCCGATTTGGGGGCGGAGGGCCACGCCGATATCGCCATATTACCGCCCGCGCTGATGGGCGAATTGGCGGCGCTGGCGCTGATTTAGCGCCCGGCCCCGCGCCTTAGCGCGGCTTGCCGCTGCCGCACATCACGGTGCCGCCACCGACCGGGGCGATGGTGCACGGCGCATTGCCCGCGACCGTAACCGAACCCAGCCCGCTATTGACCACGCTGGCGCTATATTTCGCGGCGGCGCGGATCTCGCCGGGGCCATCGAGCCGCACCGTGAGGTCGCCAACGTCGAGCCCGGTCGCGTTGACGCCACCAACGCCGTTCGCCTCCAGCCGCGCGCGCTGGGCATGGCCGGCCAGCGTCATCGCGCCCGCGCCGATGACCGTCGCGTTGAGTTGATCGGCATTGACGCCGCTGGCCGCCAGCGTGCCCGATCCGGTGACGCTAAAGTCCAGCCGCTGGCCGCGCGCGCCGTTAACGGTCAGCCGCCCGCCGCCCGTCACCCCGGCACTGCGCACCACGGGCGTCGCGAGCGTGATGACCAGCGGTCGGCCCGCTCCATTGTCCGTCGCGCCGATTTCGGTCAGCGCGCGCCGCACGGTAAGCGTCGTCCCGTCGAGGCGGAGCACGACGCTGTCGATCGCGCGCGGATCGCCATCCGCCTTGCCTGCAGGCGAGGCCCCCGCTGTCAGCCGGACGTCGAACGGACCCTCGACGCGGACGCGCTCAAAGCTGGTCAGGGCATAGACATGGCTTGCCCGCGATTGCGCCGTGGCATCGCCGCCGGGCAGGATGGCGGCAAGGCTGAGCAAGGGCAGCGCGGTGGCAAAGCGGATCATGCTCGCACGAATCGCCTGATCCGGGCGCCAAGGCAAGTCCGCCCGTCAATGCTCACCCGTCAATGCCGGCCCATCAGTGCCCGCAGCTGACCTCGCCCGAGCCGAGCTTGCTGGTGGTGCACCGCGCCTTGGGGCCAAGGTCGACATCGCCCGATCCCATCACGCTCACCGTCGCGGCACCGTTGACATTGGCGGCGGCGTTGCCCGACCCCATGACCGAGACGGTCGCGCCCTGCGCCTCGACGCCCTTCAGCCGCAAGTCGCCCGATCCCGTGACCGACAGGGTGAGCGCCTGCGCCGTGCCGCGCGCCTCGACATCGCCCGATCCGGTGACCGAGAAGCTGCCATTTTTCACCGCAAGCGCCGCGATGGAAAGATTGCCCGATCCGGTTGCCGCGCCGTCAAACGCGTCGCCCGTGGCATGATCGACCGTCAAATCGCCCGATCCGGTGACGGAGGCGCCGCGAATGGCGGGCATGGTGACGGTGATCGTCGCACCACGACCGCCCCAGGCAAAACCGATGGTGGGTTTGCGGCCGATCTTGAGCGTATCGCCGTCGCGCTCAATCCTGAGCAGGTCGAGCGTCTCGCTCGGCCCTTCGGCATGGACCGAAAATTGCGCGCCCGTGCGGACGCGGACATCATCCGATCCGGTCAAGGAGACCCTGGTAAAATCGCTGACCGGAAAATCGCGCACGCCACCGCTGCCGCTCGCCGCAACGCCCGCATCGCCCAACGCCGCCGAACAGGCAGCGAGCGGCAAGGCGGCCAGAATGATCAGTCGACGCATCTTCTTCCTCCCATGTGTAGTGCTCCAATAACACACCCGGAGCGGCCTGGCAAATATAGTCGATGTGCCGCCGCTATCCTTGCGCGAGCATTGTAATACTATATCATTTGCGCGCCGATGCCGGGATGATGGCCTCGGCTCGTGGCCTGGATGAAGGAGGTGGCAAATGCGCGGTCTTGCCCTGGCGATGCTGCTGCTGTGCGGTGGCTGCAGCGCCCAACGGTCGCCGCCGCCGGCGACCCGCTTTGCCGATCTTCCGGTCAGCGGGTCGCTGAACGACGCGAAGCGCGCCGGCTTTGGCGACTGTTTCAACTTCACCGCGATCGACATGCGCTGTCGTCGGCATGGCGTGATGCTGTTGGGCAAGGGGCCGTTCGAGGCCGCCGTCGACCTGATCGGCAGCGATGGCAGCGGCGGCTTTGACGCGCTGGTCCTGTGGGATGATCGCGATCAGGAAGGTGTTTATCCCGTCACCGACGCCCTGGAACGGCAAGGCTGGCTGCAATGCATGACCGCCATCGATGAACGCGGCGACCAATTGATTTATACCCGCCCCGGCTCGCCCGTCTGGATCGCGATGGATTTGAGCTATTGGGGGAAGCGGCGCCTGCGCATTTTGCCCGAATGGAACCACCACGAACGGCGCTGCACCCCCGGCAAGGAACGCGTCGGCGGAGCATTCAAGGATGCGCCCGGCACCAGCGCCGCGCCCCGGCGAGCAGCAGGCCAATGAAAAAGGGCGGCCCAACCGGACCGCTGCGTTTCTTCTATAGTTCAGGGCGAGCTTAGGCCGGTACCTTGTCCTTGTTATAAATGGCGGCCGCCGCGCGCAGAATATCGAGGATTTTCTCCTGCGCCTTGCGTTCGTCGGTTTCCTCCATCGCGGCAAGTTCGCGCGCAAGGCGGCTGGTCGCGGCTTCGAAAATCTGGCGTTCGGAATAGCTCTGCTCGGGCTGATCCTCGGCGCGGAACAAGTCGCGGACCACTTCGGCGATCGAGACGAGATCGCCCGAATTGATCTTCGCTTCATATTCCTGCGCGCGGCGCGACCACATGGTGCGCTTGACCTTGGGCTTGCCCTTCAGCGTATCGAGCGCTTCCTTCAGCGTCTTGTCACTGGACAGCTTGCGCATGCCGACGCTTTCCGCCTTGTTGGTCGGCACGCGGAGCGTCATTTTTTCCTTTTCGAAGCGGAGCACATAAAGCTCCAGCTGCATCCCCGCAATTTCCTGTTTCTGCAGCTCGATCACCCGGCCAACGCCATGCTTAGGGTAAACGACATAATCACCGACAACGAAGGACAGCGCCTTGGCAGCCATTCTGTTCAACCTTTCCGTGGTCTTGGGTTACCCCATCGTCATGCCGCCATCGCCGGGCCGGACCGGCGGCAAGGGGTACGCGGGTTCAAATCTCCGTGCAGGGCCGCCTTCGCAGCGCCCGTTGGAGCCTATTTAACATACTCGTAATAAAATTACCAGAGTTGATTGTAGGATTGCGACATATCGACTGCCCAATTTGGGGCGCGCGTAACGACCGGTCAGGCCGCGATGCTGAGCACCAGCAGCAAGAACAACAGGCTGGTGACCATCGTCGAAAAGAGCAGCGCCACGGTGCGCCACGCCGC